>JAQVMU010000005.1:9359-46199 GCA_028703475.1 Atribacterota bacterium
ATACTGAGCAAATATTAGGAGATTTGAGGATATAACCTTAATATAATTTTTATATACCATTTATAAAGATATTAATGAATTTTATTCAACAGGAAACTTAAAACACCTCAATTTTTAATATTATAAGGTGTACACATATTTTACTTTTAAGTTATAATAGAAATAAAGAAAGATAATAATAACCTGGGAGGAAACAGCAATAATGTCTAAAAATATCGCAATAGTTTTTTTTATCCTTTTTATCATAGTGGCTTTGATTGGCTATTTGAATTATAACCGTCTTAATAAAATCCAGGATGAGCTAATAAAGAGAGATACTTTGTTGGCAGAATCAAACCAATCAATTGAACAAAAAGAAGATGAGATTGGCAATATGGAAGAAGGGATAAAGGAAGCGGAAGAAACAAAATCAGAAGCAGGGTCAACTAAAGATGAGTTTGAATACATAGAGACAGAGATGCAAGCCAGGATAAAAACATATCAAGAAGAATTACAGGAATTACGGGAAAGATTAGAAGAGACAATAGCTCAAAGTAAGATCGAATCCCAGACAATAGTTCAACTGAATGAAGAAAAGTCAAAACTGGAGGATCTTCTTAAAGAACAGGAAACTCAATGGAAATCAAGGGAAGAAGAGAATCAAAAAGCTATTTCTTCTTTACAGAAGGAAATTGACAGATATGAAGAAAATATAGACATGGTTAGTAAAAAAATTATAAATTTAGAAGAATATTTAGATACTGAGATTATAAGAAGAGAAAAATTGGAAAAAGAAATTACAAGATATGAAGACAATATTGCGGAATTAGATGCAAAATTGTCTCTGGAACAAGATAATGAAATACGAGCACAGGAAATAAGCCGATTAATGGTAACCAAACAACAATTGGAAGAGGAAATTGAAGATAAGGACACTCTCCTGGAACAGATTACAAATGATTACCAAAAACTCCAGATAGAATCATCCGGATATCAAGAAAAGATTGCAGAATTACATAAAAAATCAAATATGATTGAAGAACAAAGTATGGTTTTAAATGATATCCTGGCAAATATAGAGTTTTTAAAAGAAGAGAAATCTAAATTAGAAGCTTTATTGTACGGAAAAGAAGCTGAATGGTTAGCGAAAGAAGAAGATAATAAAAAGACAATTGCCCGCCTTCATACAGAAGTGCAGGAATATGAATTAAGTTTGAAAGAAATCGGAAATGAAATGTTATCCTTAAAACAAGAGATAACAGAAAAAGTTACTTTAAAGGAAAAGGTTTCCAGGGAAATTGATCGTTTTGAAAATGAAATAAATAATCTCAGACAAGAAGTTGCTGATTTTCAGGACTTAAAAGAATCCTATGAAGTCGTGTTTAATCAGTTACAGTCAAATAAGGAGTTGTTAGAAAAGCAATTAGAGGGGAAAGGACTTGAAATAGAACAACAGGAATACGAAGAATTGTTACAACAAATAAGCATATATCAGCAACAGGTAGAAGAAATAAGAGGGGAACTGACACTGGCTAAAGAGAAAAAAGAATTTCTTTTGAATGAACAATTTGCCATGCTGAAAAATGATATGGAAACCCTGGAGAAAGCACTCACTGAAAAAGAAGTTGAATGGAGAAGGGAAAATAAGGAGAACCAGGAATTAATTTCGTATCTAAAAGAACAATTGGAAAGATATCAAGAGGAAATTGAAGTAGTTAAATTAGACAGCAGCATTTTAAAGGAAGAAATGGCTGTCCAGCTCGAGCTGCAACAGGAGAGGGTGGCGAGGATTAAAGATAGGGAAGAACAGATAGCCGATTTTGTTTTACAGATAGAAGAACACGCGAAAAGAATGGAAGATTATGAAGTAACAGTTAAAGAATTAAGATCAAAACTTCGTCAGCAAGAGAATCTTACTTATCAGGAACAACAAGAGTTACTGGAAAGAATCGTTGCTTTAGCGACAGAAAGAGAATTAATTCAGGATAGTATTGATAAATATCATAAACAAATTAGCAGGTTAGAATATGAGATTGCTGAATTACAAGGAAAGTTAGCCGGATTAGAAACAGAAAGTGAGTATTATGAAGTAAAAAGCGGTGATTGTCTATGGACTATTGCCAGAGACAAATACAAAGAAGGTCTTGCCTGGACAAAGATATTCAGAGCTAACCGGCAGTTAATCGAAAATCCGGATTTAATATACCCCTATCAACGAATAATTATTCCAGAATAGCAAATTTATAAGAAATAAGTCGGTATTCTTTATAATATATTATATAAATTAGAAAAAGTTTACCGACTTAATATTTACCGCATATTTTATCAATAATATCATGGTATTTATCATGAATAATAAATCTCTTTAATTTAAGACTTTCAGTCATTTCATTCTTTTCCTGTGAAAACTCTTCAAATAAAAGTGCAATACCCATTACAGTTTCATAAGGCTGAAAACCATTTTCTCTGGATATTAAACGTTTTTGCTCTTTATGAAAAATTGAAATAATTTCTTTTTTAGAGATTAAATCCTGTCTGTCCCGGTACTTTATATTATTTTTTTTAGCATAATTCTGTATTTCCTCAAAATCAGGGATAATTAAGGCTCCAAGTCTGGGTTTATCCTGTCCAACTACAATTACCATGTTAACATACTGACTTTCTTTTAACTTATCTTCTAAGGGTTGAGGTTCTACGTTTTCTCCACCTCTTAGCACAATAGTATCTTTTATTCTACCAATAATTTTTAGATATTTACCGTTATGGGTCTTTTTCCCCAGATCACCTGTATTAAACCATCCATCTTGAAGTACTTCAGTAGTCTTTTTCTCATTTTTGTAATATCCTTTCATAACAAGGTCACCTTTTACCATTACCACACCAGCTTGTCCATGAGGCATTTCATTTGTCAGGTTTTCCTTGTCGATGATTTTAACCTCTAACTTTGGAATAGGCTCACCAACTGTAAATATAACTGGTTTATCCTGGCTTCTTCCTGCAATAACCGGAGAAGTCTCTGTAAGTCCGTATCCTTCCAGCACACATACATCTACTGCATCTAAAAAAATATCTATGTCTTCCTGAAGTGCACCGCCTCCGCTTATGGCAAATTTGACTTCCCCACCAAGCATATCTCGAATTTTTTTAAATACTAATTTATCAAACAATTTATATTGCCAGGATAGCCGGTTTACTGTTTTTTTGGCATCTTTCAATTCCTGTTGACTGAAACTATCGCGATCAAAAAGGGGTAAGGTATTGTCCAGTATTCTTTTGGCATGTTTATATTTTTTTGCAACATTTAGTCCTGAAAAGAAAAGCCATTGCTGAATACCTCCCCCGCTTTTTATCTTACTTATAATACCCTTATATAAACTATTCCATATACGGGGAACGGTACACATTACAGTAGGTTTTTCCAGAAGCAAATCCGGTAATAATACCTGTTTAAATGGTTTACTATAAGCGGTAGAAGCACCAAAACTGATTGAGCAATATTCTACAGTTCTTTCATAAATATGCCATGATGGCAAAACCGAAAGAAATTTGTCTCTTTCATTAAGGTCTCCAATTGCCCCAGGTAAATTATTGACATTATGCATGATATTTCGATGTGTCAACATCACTCCCTTAGGGTCTGAAGTGGTACCAGAAGTATAGATAATAGTTATCAAGTCATCAGGTTTGGCTTTTTTGGCTATGTTTACAAAACGTCGGTCACCTTTTTTTAACAATTCTTTTCCCTTATTGAGAATATTTCTAAAAGAGTAAATAGGAGGAAAGCCTTCAAGCTGACCTTGTTTTACAATAAATGTTTTTTCCCATAGTTTATCTTGCAGTTCAGAGATGTCCCTTAAAGAGAAGTTCTTAACTAATTCCTGTTCATTTTCTTTTATGTATTTTTCTAAAAAAAACTTTGCTTTTATTGATAAAAGGATAAGACTTGTATCATTACTGACAGTTGAATGTATTTTTTTATAAAATGCTTTATTAATATTCTCATCTGATTTGAAAGGGACAGCATGTGCCCATTCAGGAGACTCTTTCTCTTCGGAAAAGACAGTAACCGGTTCTATAATAATTAATTTTTTAATATTTGGCAGCAGGGAGGAAACTTTAGAAAATTCCCTCAACAATTTTTCACCTTCTAAAATAGTGGCAATAGAATCAGAGTGATTTAATTTAAATGCCATGTCTCTGGCATAACTATTACCACTTGCCGGAACATCTACGGCACCGATACCGATAATGGCAAGATCACTTAGAATCCATTCCCAGCGATTTTCGGATATCAATCCAATATGGTCACCTTTCGAAAAACCTAATTCCAATAATCCGGTGCCAAGTTCCTGGACATTTTTATAAAAATCACCATAATTAACCGGTACAAATTGTCCATGCTTTTTTACCTTAAAAGCGGATCTGTCTTTGAATTTTTCTGCGCTTTGATCAAGCATTTCGTTCAGGGTTTTTAAGGACATTATAAAAGACCTCCATATCCGGGTAATTCCGGGTAATTAAATATAAATAAATAATACCTGATAATAGTAGTAAGTATATATTTGAAGAAATGAAAAGTCAAGCTATATATGCATTACATATGTTTATAGTGACAACTTCTGAATAAATCAATGAGAATGGAACATGTTTGCTGGTTTATTATAATATAAATTTAATCATGCATTAGAAAAAAAATAATATTTTAAAATATTTCTTAATACATTTGTCAAGAGTGATAAAAAAAGGTAAAATATATTTTAAGCTATAAGTTTTTTAAAAATTATTGTAAAAGGTAACAACAAAAAAAATACTAATAATTCAAGTCCATCATTTAAATCATTTAAATAAAATAGTAAGATTATTACCAGTTTTATTATTTTAAATTTTAAATATTTAACTGGTAGTATACTAACAACTAACATGATATAATCGTAAATATGTTATGCTTATAATATATGTATAGAATTATGCTAAGCTAACATTTGAGTGATTAAAATAAACATTAAATTAATATGTTGTGCTTTATCTTTATAAAATTAACAATTATAATAAAATAAATAATAAACAAAAATAACCAGGATATTATATGTACGGGGAGGGTAAAAAGCTTGCGGATTTTTTCGGTTGCCAATCAAAAAGGTGGTGTTGCAAAGACTACCACATCGATTAATCTGGGTACTTGTTTAAGTGAATTTGATAAAAAAGTACTGCTTATAGATATGGACCCTCAGGCACATACTACAATAGGATTAGGCATCGAACCTAACGATCTTGACAAAACAATGCTTAATGTATTGGAACCAAGCCGTTCTCCTAATAAGCTTGATCTGGATGACGTGGTAATCCAACTGAAAGAAATAGGCAAAGGCAATTTATATGTAGCTCCCACTAATATTGATTTTGCCAGCGCTGAGTATAAACTAATTGATCAAATTGGAAGAGAAGATTTTTTAAATATTGGGATACAAAACAGCAAGATTGATTTTGACTATGTAATAATTGACTGTCCCCCTTCTTTGGGGATACTAACTATTAATGCATTAAAGGCCTCTGGTGAGGTTATAATACCTATTCAGCCACACTATTTTGCTTTACGAGGTATTGAAGAATTTATGGAAACAATTAAAATTGTTCATCAGAATTTACATCATCCTCTTGATATATATGTTTTGGTAACAATTGCAGACATGAGAAGTAATATATCCAAAGAGGTAATTGAAGAAACCAGGAATTTCTTTAAAGAAAGAGTTTTCAGGACTATAATAAGAAAAAATATTACATTGGTAGAATCCACCAGTGAGGGGATACCGATTATTTATTATAATCCCAAGTCCCATGGTGCAGAAGATTATTTAGAACTTGCCAAAGAGGTGATTTCCTTTGAAAAAGAAAAAATTAGCTCGCGGCTTTACTAAGATAATAGATTACAAGCAGGAATTGATAAGAGATACTTCTCAGGGTCTCGATAGAGAACAAGAGGAGAAAAATCTCAGTAATGGAAATGGTAATCTGGTTGACCGCAATGATGATATTCAAGAAGAAATTCTTGAAAAAGAAGAAAAGATAGAAGAGTTTGTAAACATCAAGGTTATTGGGATTGGTGGAAGTGGTAATAATGCTGTTGAAGAAATGGCAAACCATCGAATTAATGGTTTGAAATTAATTGCTCTTAATACTGATTTGCAGGCGCTTTCATTATCTCAAGCTACTCAAAAAATACAAATCGGTAAATTGACTACCCGGGGATTGGGTGCGGGTGGTGATCCGGAAATAGGGAAAAAAGCTGCAGAAGAAGACAGAAATATGATTTCCAAGGTTCTGGAGGACGCAGATATTGTTTTTATTACCGCAGGTATGGGTGGAGGAACCGGTAGCGGAGCAGCTCCTGTAGTTGCTGAAATAGCCAAAAGGGAAGGAGCTCTTACTATTGGGGTAGTTACCCGTCCTTTTACTTTTGAAGGAAGAAAGCGCATAGTACAGGCAGAAAAAGGTATTGAAGAGCTTAAAAAACAGGTTGATGCTCTAATTACAATTTCTAATGACAGACTATTAAGCATGATAAGCAAAGATACTTCCGTAAAAGAGGCTTTTGAAATAACCGATAGAGTTTTAAGACAATCAGTGCAGGCTATTGCGGATTTAATCACTATTCCCGGATTAATTAATCTGGATTTAGCAGATGTAAGGGCAGTTATTAAGGATGCCGGATTTGCTCTGGTAGGAATTGGTGTAGGAAGAGGTAATAATAAAGGTTCAACTGCAGCCGAAGCAGCTATTTCAAGCCCATTATTAGAAGTATCCATTAAAGGTTCCAACTCTTTACTGGTTAATGTAACCGGTGGTCTGGATATGAGCCTCTATGAAATTAATCAAATTGTAGATATTGTCTCCAAAGCCGCCGGGAATGAAGCCAATATAGTCTTTGGCGCGATTATATCAGAGAAAATGCAGGATGAAATAAGGGTAACTGTAATTGCTACAAAGTGCGAAAAAAATATGAGTGAACAACAATATAAAGTTGAAACGATTAATGAAAAAGTTGAAAAAGAAGAAATAAAAAAGGAATTTGAGAAGGAAGCTATCGAGTCTTTATTAGATAATAAAAAAGATATTCCTAATAAAGATAAAAACCTAAATAATGAGAAAACAACTGAAACTGATGAATATGAGATTACTAAAAAATATAAAGATAAAGAGGATTTAGATATACCTACATTTTTGCGAAAAAGAAATAAAAGGTTTTAAAGAAATAAATATTATGCATTAATTTATTTAATTATTCAGCAATATTTTAACGGAATTTATAGTTGATGGAGAAAAAAGAAAAAAGGCAATTTTCATTTTCTACATATGAAGCGTATAAAAAGATAAAAAAGAATGATCCTCTTAAAAATCTTTATGAATCTGTAGACTGGTCTTTTATAGACAATAAGCTCAAAGGCAATTATAGTGCAAAAAAAGAACTGGTTTACAGTCCCATATCATTATTCAAAGCGCAATTATTGGTATATCTGGGTGAAGCAAAATCCAATCGTGATTTAGCTGATAAATTACGATTCAATACCAAATATTGTGTATTGTGTGGATTCCATCATTTTATGAAAACCCCGGCACATTCAACTTTTTCTGCCTTTAAAAAAAAGGTCGGAAATGATTTGTACTACAAAATTATACAAAAAATTGTTGCCCAAAGTAGTCCAATTATAATCAAAAAATTTCCTAATGTTTCTCCAGAACAATTACATATTGCCTTTTACTCAAAAGAAGAAAAAATGATTAAATGCAATTGTAAGGGAAAGTGTAAATTCGATGAGAGTATCTTGAAAGATAATAAAATTACAGGAAAAAAGAATTATATTTCATTCGACTATAGAATAAAATTATATTTTGATAAAAAAACCCAAAAACCATTTGCTACAGAGTTAAGGCCCAAGTAAATAAAAAATAATTTTTGAAGGATTAAACTAACAGGAGGATTTCTATGGTAGAAATAATATCAAAAGAAATGGCTATGTCGCTGGCCAAAAAAGATATAGCACAACTTATCGATCATACTGCATTGCGTCCGGACACTACAGGTGTTCAGATAGAAATTCTCTGTGAAGAAGCCAGGGAGTATCACTTTTATTCTGTTTGTATTAATCCATACTTTATTCCTTTAGCAAAATCATTTTTAATCAATTCAGGAGTTAAGATTTGCACTGTTGTCGGGTTTCCTTTAGGCGCCAGCTTAACCTCTGCAAAAGAATATGAAGCCGGTGAATCTGTAAAAGAAGGCGCTGAGGAGATTGATATGGTTTTAAATATTTCAGCCTTGAAAGATAAAGATTATCAGAAAGTCAGGAAAGATATTTCAGCAGTTGTAAAAGCAGTTAAAGGATTAACATGTAAGGTAATTCTGGAAACATCATTGTTAAGTGACAGGGAAAAAGAAGTCGCATGTAAAATTGCAGGAGAGTCCGGAGCTCATTTTGTGAAAACTTCCACCGGATTTGAAAAAGGCGGAGCTACTGTTGAGGATATAAAATTAATGAGAAGAGCAATATGTAACAATATGGGGATTAAAGCTGCGGGAGGAATCAGCGACTACCAAACAGCATTAAAAATGATAGAGGCAGGAGCAACTCGTATAGGAGCGAGTAAGGGGATAGAGATAGTCAAAGGGGCATATTAGATTTTTACGAATAAATTAGATAATTGAAGGATATTATTATGCGTTTATTATCGTGGAATGTTAATGGATTGAGAGCAATTTATAAAAAGAATTTTTTAGATTGGTTTAATAAAGAGGATGCAGATATTTTCTGCATACAGGAAACCAAATCCCATAAAGAACAATTACCAAAAAAGCTAATTGAAAGACCAGGATATCACAGCTATTTTGCACAGGCAGAACGAAAAGGCTATAGTGGAGTGGGACTTTGGAGTAAGATTATACCTGAAAGAGTATCCTATGAATTAGGATTGCCAAGGTTTGACAATGAGGGCAGATTAATCGAAACAGAGTATAATGATTTTACTTTGTTTAATGTTTATTTTCCAAATGGCAAGGCTTCCAAGAAGCGATTGCAGTATAAAATGGATTATTATGAAACATTTTTAAAAAGAATGAGTGATTTATTGAAAGAGGATAAAAAAATTGTAATTTGTGGAGATGTTAATACTGCTCATCAGGAGATTGATTTAGCGAGACCAAAAGAAAACGAGAAGGTCTCAGGTTTTCTTCCAGTGGAAAGACAATGGATTGATCGCCTGATTGATATTGGTTTTATTGATACCTTTCGATATTTTGAACAAGAGCCAGGCTATTACAGCTGGTGGGATTATAAGACCAGAGCCAGAGAGCGAAATGTCGGATGGAGAATCGACTATTTTTTTGTAAGTAAAAATTTAATAAATAATCTAAAGTCAGCTTTTATTCAATCAGAGGTAATGGGTTCTGATCATTGTCCTATTGGCATTGATTTAATTTTTTAGGAGCAGGGATGGGATTATGATTAAATTTTTACATTTTGCTGATATTCACTTAGGTGTAGAAAACTATGGGCGACTTGACAGTAGTACAGGCCTTCATTCCCGATTGAACGATTTTATAAATTCGTTCAGTACAGCTATAGAGATTGCTATTGAGGAAAAGGTTGATTTTGCTCTTTTTTGTGGAGATGCCTACAAAAATAATAATCCCAATCCTACCCATCAAAGGGAGTTCGCAAGACAAATATATCGATTGAGTAATGCTGAAATACCTGTTGTATTAATTAACGGTAATCATGATAACCCCTTAACCCATGGTAGGGCTAGCGCTTTAGATATTTTTAGTACTTTAAATATTCCCAATACTTATGTTGTTACAAAACCACGACTTATTACTTTAAAAACAGCCAGAGGGATGGTTCAGATAGTTGGAATTCCATGGCCTACAAGAAATGAATACCTTGAAAAAGAAGAGTATAAAAATAGCGATATTGATACGGTTAACAGGAAAATAAGAAAACGACTTTTGAACAAAATAAATTCTTTTATACCAAAATTAAATCTGGAATATCCCAAAATATTGGCAGGACATTTGACAATAGCAGAATCTGTTTTTTCCGGTTCAGAGAACTTTGCGGTTATTGGAAATGACCCGGTGGTACCGGTAAAATATTTCCTGGACTCGGTGTTTGACTATATTGCTCTGGGACATATTCATAAATATCAAAATTTAAATACTACCGGGAATATCCCTGTTGTCTACTCTGGCAGCATGGAAAGAATTAATTTTGGAGAAGAAAAGGAAGATAAGGGATTTTGTATTGGAAGTATTAATAATGGTGGAAATGTCGAATATGAATTTATTTCATTGCCAACACGTAAAATGATAACTATAGATATGGAAATTAAAAATGTAAATAATCCAACGGAATATTTCTTAAACGAAATTGAGAAATACGATTTAAAAGATGCTATTATAAGGATACATTATAATATTTCAGAGGAACAGGAAGGAAGACTTGATTTTAAAAGAATTAACGAGGCATTAAAAGAAGCTTTTTTGGTTACAGGGATAACCAGAAAAATCTTAAGAAAATCAACTTCCAGGAGAAGCAATCTTTCCGAGGAGATGGATGTTTTTTCTGCACTATCAGAATATGTAAAAATAAGTAATTGGCAATCCTGGGAAAAAGAATTAAAAGAATATACATATAACCTTCAACAGGAATTAAAAGAAACCCCCAATGTCATGAAAGGCAATAAAAATGATACCTGTTAAATTACAGATGCACAACTTTCTCAGCTATGGCGAAAATGTTCCTCCTCTTGATTTTACACAATTTAATATCGCCTGTCTTTCAGGTAAGAACGGGCAGGGGAAGTCAGCATTGTTGGACGCGTTAACCTGGGCTATCTGGGGTGAAGGCAGAAAGGCAAGCCAGGATAGAAAGGCAGATAGCGGATTGTTGAAAATTGGTGAAAATCAAATGTGGGTTGATTTAACCATTGACCTGGAAGGTGATAGATATCGTATTATAAGAAAGTTTTCCAATTTTCACAATAAACATCATTCAGAATTAGAACTGCAGGTTTTTGACGGGAAAAAGTCATCTTTTGTTTCTCTGTCTTCTCCCTCAATTCGAGAGACACAAAATAGAATAGGCCGTTTATTGAGAATGGACTATAATACCTTTATTAACTCTGCATTCATATTACAGGGAAGGGTAGATGAGTTTACCCGAAAAAGTGCCAGTGATCGAAAACAGATATTATCTGAAGTTCTTGGATTATCTCATTATGAAGAACTATCTTTATTAGCCAGGAAGTATTTACGAGTAACAGAAACAGAGTTATTGAATATTAAAAACAGATTAGAGCAGTCGAATAAAGAAGTCTCTCAAAAAGAAAACATCAAAGAGGAAATAAAGGTAATTCAGAAAAATGAGAACAACATAAATTCTAAACTTAAAGAGATAAGAGAAAAGATACAGTTTTTTGAGAAAAAAAAGAATCGATTATCTTTTGATAAAGAGAGGGGAAAAGAGCTTAAAAACAGAATTATCTCAGAAAAAGAAGAATTACATGCACTGGAAAGAAAAAAATGTTTTTTAAAGGAAAAAATTAGAGATTATCAAATAATTCTATCCCGGAAAGAAAAGATTTTATCAGATTACAAACAATATCAGTACTTATATGATAAAAATCAAAATATGTTTAACTTGATGCAGGAGTTTCGAAAATTAGATAAATTAAGAGGAGAAATAGAGCAAAAAATTGAAAAAACAAAAAGTACTTTTTTATTAGAGTTACAACAGAAGAAACAGAGATACTCTGAACTAAGAGAGAAGGTAAATTTAGCGATAAAGGTAAAAGAAGAAGTTGAGAATCTAAAATCTAAGGCAAAACAGTGTGATATATTAAGTAAAAAGCAGGAACATATTCAACAAGAAGGAAATCAGTTGAATGTGGAGATTGAGTCAAAAAAGAATAATGTAGAGAGAATCGGTAATGAGATTAAACAAAATTATGAAAAAATTGACCTGTTAATCCAGAGCAAGCAAAAGTATTGTCCATTGTGCGAATCTCCATTAGATGATGACAGAAGGCTAATTATAAGGCAAAATATAGATAGAGATATTTCCGGAAAAGAGCATGAAATAAAAGTATTAACAAAAGAGATTGAACAATTATCAAACAGGAAAAGCGTTCTTCAGGATAAATGGAAAGAAAACAAGCATTATTTAAAGCAGGTTGACGAAATAAAAAATAAGATTGCAACACTCTCTTTTATGCTAAAAGAAGGTAAGGATGCAAAAAAGCAGTTACAAGTATTAACTGAAGAAATAAAAACCCTTGAAGAGAAAATTAAAGGGAAATTGTTTGCTCTTAATGAAAGAAAAGAACTGGAAGATGTAAAAAATAAAATTCAGGAACAAGGATATGATGACTCAAAGTACGTCATGGTTAATCAGGAATTAGAAAAACTCAAAAAAGCTCCTCTGTATATGGAAAAATTGTCGGAAGGGCAAAAATCTATTCTTGATTTAACAAAAGAACAGAAAGAAATAGAAAATCAATTGGAATCCGGAAAAAAAGCTATTAACAATTTAGAAAGTCACTATATGAAAATTATAAAAGCCCTGGATGAATTGCCAAAATACGAAAAAATGCTACAATGTCATCAGAAATTATTATTCCATTTACAGATTTATCACACCAGGCTTTTTGAAAAAAAAGGGGCATATCAGGAAAAAATAGAAAAAATAATAGACTTGCAGAAGGAAGCAAAGAGATATGAAGGGAAAAGAGTTCATTATCTTCGTCAGAAGGAAATTTATAAGAAATTAGCAGTTGCATTCGGGAAAAATGGTGTCCAATCAATGATAATTGAAAATGCAATTCCAGAACTGGAAGATGAGGCTAATGAGATTTTGGCCCAGTTATCAAATGAAAAAACAACTATCAGCCTGGAGTCACTGAAAGAATTAAAAAGTGGTGATTTGAGGGAAACACTTGATATAAAGATACACGATGATGTGGGCATCAGGCCTTATGAGCTTTATAGCGGAGGGGAGACTTTCCGCATTGATTTTGCTATTAGAATATCTCTTTCCAAGCTTTTAGCTTACAGGGCAGGTGCCCGGCTGAAAACACTGGTAATTGATGAAGGTTTCGGCACTCAGGATGAGGATGGGCTGGAAAAATTAATTCAAGCTATTCATGCTATTCAGAATGATTTTGAAAAGATTCTGGTAATCACACATTTGCCTTTGTTAAAAGACGCCTTTCCTGTAAGGATTGAGGTCTGGAAGGATCCAGCCCTGGGTTCCCAGTTTGATTTGATTCATCTATAGCCCTTTTTAGATTCAGTAGTTTTTTGTTGTAAAAATCTCGCTCTCTGAACAAGATATTTACCATATTTTTCCCGTATTTTGTCTACCGATTGGGTCAAAGCACTCCATTTTTCTTCCTGGTTGTCATCCGAATAAAAACTCAACTGTCTCGGCTGTTTTCCATACTGCAAAGAAGAAAGTTTTATCCCCATTAAACGAATTCCCGGAGACTTCATAGGAATTAAATCTAATAGTTTTTTGGCTTTCTGAAAGATAATATTGTCCAGATTAGTGGCATACTCTAATGAGCTGGATCTTTGTATGGTTCTAAAGTCATGAAAACGAACTTTAAGGGTAACTGTTTTCCCTACATATCCTCTTTTACGGGCAGTATAGCCTATATTTTGACTGAAATCCAGAATGATTTTTGTCAATTCATCTTTATTGGTGATATTTTCAGAAAATGTCATTTCTCTGCCAATTGACTTGGATTCTTCGGCAGGACAGACTGGACTATTGTCAATTCCCTGAGCCAATTGTTTTATTTTTGTGCCGTTTTCTCCCAATATTCCCTGCAGGATAACATCCGGCATTTGAGTTAATTGCTTTATAGTGAAAATACCGGAACGATTTAAAATCCCTGCCGTTTTTTGTCCGATACCCCATAATTTTGTAATAGGCAGTTCAGATAAAACTTCAGAAATATTATCATCAGGAAGAACGTAAAAACCATCTGGTTTGCCCAGATTAGTGGCAATTTTTGCCAGGAATTTATTGGATGCAATTCCCACTGAAACAGGTAAATGCAATTCTTTTTTGACTCTGTCTTTAATTTTATGGGCAATTTCTTCTGCTGACCCAAACAGTGATTTACATCCTGTTACATCCAGAAAGACTTCATCAATACTTAATGGTTCGATTAAAGGGGTATATTCGCTGCATATCTGAAAAAAATCATGAGATACCTTGCTGTAATAGCGAATCCGGGATGGTATAAAGATTGCTCCGGGGCATTTTTGCTGAGCCTCCCAGATAGGCATTCCTGAATGTATGTCGTATTTGCGGGCTTGATAGGAAGCAGTGCAAACTACGCCTCGACGGGATAATTCTCCATTATCCTTAAATATACCACCTACAATAATTGCTTTACCTCGATATGCAGGGTTATCTCTTTGTTCTACCGATGCAAAAAATGCATCCAGGTCCAGGTGAATAATAGAACGTTTATTTCGAGTAGGCATTTTTTGATATTTCCTCCTGATTTATTATTATAGCGCATTTGAACCCGAGTTAGAATTAATACTTTGTATTTTATTAATGATTATTTTTTCTTCCTTCTCCCTGTTGCCTGTATTGCCTTCAATCATAAGCAAAGCATCTTTCACGAGTAAAGAAAAATATTGCTGGAATGTTTCAGGAAAGGCGATGGCTTCAAAGAAACCCGATTCGTCTTCTAATAATAAAAATGCCATTATTTTGTGATTTTTAGTAAATTGCCTCCTTACCTGGATCAGAAGACCGGCAATACAAACATGCTGGCCGGGTCTGAGCTGTTCAATCTGGTTACTTCTGACATAAATATTTCCGGATGGCAAATGATCTGATATCCTCTTTCGGTATACTGAAAGAGGATGTGAGCTGACATAGATTCCTAAAATATCCTTCTCTATCTTTAAAATAGCAGAAGGGGAAAAAGTATAAGCAGGTATGGTTTCCTGCAGTAATAAACTATTTTCTACGTTTTTTGTTTCAAATTTTAAGAGAGTTGACATTGTTTTTTCTCCTTTCCGGTTTCGGTTAGAACAAGTGGTAATATATTCAACAATACAGATCTAGGGTAGGCCATAAAATCAAAAGCACCTATTTTAATCAGGTTTTCGATTACAGAACGGGTAATTCTGGCAGAATCAGTTCTGGCACAGAAGTCATGCAGGGATAGAAATGGGCCATCTTTATCCCTTATCTTTAAGATACGGTCTATTTGTTTAATACCCAAACCTTTTACTTGCAAGAGTCCTATTCGGATAGCCCTGTCTTCTATAGAGAAGCCCGCATTGCTTTTATTTACATCAGGCAACAGAATGTGTACATTGAAGCGCCGGGCTTCCTGTATATAGCGATCCATGTCATAATAACCCATTCCACAGGTAAGCAGAGCAGCAATATAATGTGTCGGGTAGTGAACCTTTAGATAACAGGTCAGGTAAGAAAGGAGGGCATAAGAGGTACTGTGTGCTTTATTAAAACCGTAATAGGCAAATTTGGCAACAAGGTTGAATATATTTTCTGCCTCTTCCCGATTATGTCCCTGCTGTAAAGATTTTTTTAAGAATAATGTACGTTGTTCTTCCATAATAACAGGAGAACGGGAACTTATTGCTCTGCGGAAAAGGTCAGCTTCACCCGGGGTTAGACCGGCAAAGACTGAAACGACCTGCATTACCTGTTCCTGATAGAGAATAACTCCATAGGTATCCCTTAATACTTCTTTTATTTGCTCATGGGGGTATTCTATTTTTGCATAACCATGTTTTCTTTTCAGATATTGTCCGGTCATTCCACTATCCAAAGGTCCTGGTCGGTAAAGAGAAAGTGCTGCTATTAAATCTTCCAGGTGAGATGGTGATAATTGCTTTAACAGAGAAGCCATACCAGAACTTTCCAATTGAAAAACCCCTAAAGTTTTACCTTTTTTCAGGGTATAAAAGGTTCGTGTGTCATCTAGTGGTATATTTTTTAAATTTAGTCTTATTTTATCTTTATCAAGGCTTTGTAAGGTCTTTTGGATTACTGTTAAACTTCGGGAACCCAATATGTCAATCTTCAATAACCCCATATCCTTAATGCCTTCTTTTTCGTACTGACTGACAATTTCTCCTTCCGGACTTAATTCCAGAGGAACAGTATTGGCCAGTGGTTCATCGGCAATAATAACAGCTGAAGCGTGAACTGAAATATGACGTGGTTTTCCTTCCATGAATTGAGCATAAGAAAACAACGAACGAAGAGGTTCTTTTTGATAAGAAAGCTTTTTTAATTCCGGTAAATGTTTCATGGAGGCCTTAATAACTCCCGGTGAAGAAAAATATGGCATCATTTTTGCAATTTTGTTTAACTCCTGATAGGAAAACCCTAATGCTCTGCCTGCATCCCTTACGGCAGAACGGGCCGCATAGGTATTTATAGTGCAGACATGGGTAACCCGTTCTTGTCCGAATCTTTTAAAGATATAATCAATAACCTTTTCTCTTCCAATTTGTCCGAAATCAATATCAATGTCAGGCAAATCAATTCGCTGTGGATTTAAGAATCTTTCGAAAAACAGCTTAAATTTCAATGGATCTACTTCGGTAATATTTAACAGATATGAGACCAGACTTCCGGCTGCAGATCCCTTTCCCGGGCCAACGGGAATATTATTCTGTTTAGCAAATTGAACAATATCTCTAACAATCAGGAAATATCCGGCAAAACCCATCTGATTGATAATTTGCAACTCATACTTCATACGGTAAAAAGCCTGGCTTGATGGATCGGGATAATATTTTTTTAATCCTTCCAGACATAACTCTTCCAGGTATTCCGGAGCCGAATAGGGTTTAGGAGGATTGTAGGAAGGTAATCGTATTTTGCCTAAAGCGAGTTGTAAATTGCATTTTTCGGCAATTCTTTCCGTGTTTTTAAGCGCTTCGGGCAAATGAGAAAAAAGCTTTTTCATTTCCAGGTATGATTTCAGGTAATACTGATTATTAGGAAGAGGATTGTAATGAAAGCATTGTCGTGTACTCTGATTGGCGATAGTATTAATTACTTTTTGAAAGGGAGCATGACTTTCCCCGGGATAGTGAACATTATTAGTAGCGACTAAGGGTATAGATAAATTTTTACCCAGATTAATAATATGTTTATTTACTGAATTTTCATGTTCCAGGCCGTGGTAGGAAATCTCCAGGTAGAAATTTTCCAAACCAAGCAGTTTCTTATACCACAAAGCAGTACTCTCTGCTTCCTGGTATTTTTTCAGGGCGATAAGGAGAGGTATTTCTCCCTGTAGACATCCGGAAAGAATAATAAGTCCTTTAGAGTAGTTGGTAATTATCTTTCGGTCAATAGCCGGGATCCCGGAAGGGTTTGAAAGGTGAGCTCTGCTAATTAATTGACATAGATTTCGGTACCCGTCGTTATTTTGAGCTAACAATATCAGGTGTGTTGTCTGGTTAGGTATGTATTCGCTTCTGAGGCGGACTTCACAGCCAATAATCGGCTTGATTCCTGCAGAAATAGATTTTTTATAAAATTCAACAGCCCCGTACATCCCGTCATGGTCAGTTATTGCTACAGATTTCATTTTTAGTTCCTGAACTCTGCTTATAATCTGCTCAATACTGCCCAGTCCATCCTGCATGCTGTATTGTGAATGTAAATGTAAATGGGTAAAACTCATACGTAGTTCCTTTCTATAATAAACATATGTTTGCCATATAAGCAAAAAAAATATTATCTATTTATCGTTTTCTTTCTCTGCTTGCTTGCTTACTTATTTCTTTTTTAATCAAAGCAACCTCCTGTCTAAGCAGTTTCATTAACATCAGGGCATTTTTAGTTGCCTTACCTTTGTAGTGATTGTTCATAAAAATATACTGGTCAGAAGTTTTACTGGTAATTTGCTTAATTTTTGGTATCCATTCCTTTAATTCCTGCTCAGAATAGAGGTAATCATAGCGTTCATAGGCCTGTTCATGCTGCCACCATTTTTCTTTATTTCGTCCGTGAAAACGGATGTAGCCTAAATTGGAAGTTGTCTCTGCCGTGGGACTAATCAAACCTCTTAAAGCAGGCTGATCTACAGCACAGAATCCCACTTGATTCTTTCTGAGAAAGTCAAATACCTCTTCTTTTATCCAGTAAGCATTGCGAAATTCAATAACTAAAGGAAACTCATTCATTTTTTCTTTTAGATAACAAAGATAGTCCCGATTATTTTTATTATAATGAAATGAATAGGGGAATTGAGCCAAAATGCAACCTAATTTACCATTATCCAAAAGCGGTTGCAGGGACGCTTTAAATTCCTGGAATATTTTCTGATTATTTTTTCGGATATGGGTCATTTCCCGGTTAGCCTTCACAGAAAATTTAAAATTATCCGGAACTTTTCGCTGCAAATGATAAAAAACAGCTGCTGGCGGAATACGGTAATAGGAGGAGTTAATCTCAGCAGTGTTAAAATATTTGGCATAAAAATTTAACATGTCTCCTTTTTTGATATTTTCCGGATAAAATTGACCAATCCAGTCCTGATAACTAAAACCCGATGTCCCAATATACAACATATTGCTTGCTTAATTCCTCCCGTTAAACCTGCGAATAACACCTGTAACTTTGCCCAGAATTACGATATCTTTTGTAATAATAGGTTTATATTCCGGATTAGAAGGTTTTAAAGTAATCTTGTCTTTGCTTTTGTAAAAACGCTTAACCGTTACTTCTTCCTGGTTAATCAGAGCAATAACAATATCTCCATTATCGGCATTATTTTGGGGTTTAATCATCACATAATCTCCGTCCAGAATGTGATCACCGATCATGCTGTTACCCTCGACCTGTACCAAAAAACTGTCTGAACTGCCGGCTAACTCTTCCGGCAGGGGAATAATTTCAGTGTACTCCTGTAGAGCAAGTACAGGATTCCCGGCAGCAGCTTTACCAACTAATGGAAAATTGCGGGTTTTTGGTGTCAATTTAATAGCCCTGTTTTTTTCTTTATCACGTTTGATGTAACCTTTTTTTTCAAGAATTTTCAGGTATTTAAAAGCAGTAGCAGAGGAGTTAACCTCCAACAGTTTGCATAATTCCCGGACTGTTGGAGGATAACCTGTTTTCTGGATATTAATACGAATTAACTGAAGGGCCTTTTTTTGTTTCCCGGTTAAATCTTCTTCACTATAATAAGTCATAAAAAATTCCTTGCTTATAAAAATTAAAAAAATTTGTTGTTATATTCAGGTAACTTTATTATAAAGCAAACATATGTTTCCGTCAAGATATAAATATTTCACTTTTTTAATTTGCTATCTGTTGTCAGCTGTAAAATAAATAATCAATAAACAGTATAGTACTATTGAATAGAAAAAGATCCCTGGACATTAATCGGGTGGATAAAATTGTCATACATGGGTGAAGCCTTTAGTGCCAGGTTATGAACTTTTTCTACTTCTTCTTCTGAATGTTTTGTATTAATCAAAATTTCATATTTAACATTTTTAAATCCGGGTCTTTTATTTTGTTGTTCATCTATCCAGCCACCTGGAACTATTTCGCCTTCAAGATTTACTTTTAAGCCATCTATGGTGACATTTAATCTATCTGCTGCATATAAACAGGCAAAAAGGAGACAACTGCCTAATGCCTGTAAAGATATTTCGGCAGGTTTTGGAGCAAGGTTAGTGCCATTTTCTTCTAAAGGTTTATCCATAAGCATAGTAAATCCCCGTGTTTCGCTTTCAATCTGTGTTCCTTTTAACCAGTTTGCCTGTATTTTAAATATTTTTGACATTTTATAATTCTCCTTTTACTCAAAATATTTTATTATTATTATTATTATAGTATTTATTTTTTGTTTTACAAAATTTAACTTAAAGCAAAAACATTCGATTTGCATCAATGTTTATCGATAATAATTTTTTATGATAGATAAAGAGTATCTAAATTGATAAAATATAAGTGTTGCATTATTTAAATTATTTATATGCAAACAAATATCAATGACTATTTTGGAGGAATGATTAACACTTAAATAGAAAAGGAGAACAATATGAAAGATGATAATGGCAAGCTTTTTAATACTTATTCTGTATGGAAATTATTAAGGGAAAATTATGAAAAAACAAAAGAATTACATTTACGGAAAATGTTTGCAGAAGACCCTGCAAGGGTAGAAAATATGATTGTTGAAGATATGGGGATTTATTATGATTATTCCAAGCAGAGAATTACCGGTAGAACAATCAAGTTACTTTTAAAATTAGCAGACGAATCGGGATTAAGTGAACAGATTGAAAAAATGTTTCAGGGAGAAAAAATAAATACCACGGAAAACCGTGCTGCTCTCCATATTGCTTTACGTGCTCCCAAAGGAAGAAGAATCATGGTAGATGGAGAAAATGTTGTGCCAAAAGTACACAGGGTCCTTGAGAGAATGTCTGCTTTTGCAGAATCAGTTCAAAGTGGCTTATGGAAAGGTTATTCGGGAAAACCTATTCGAAATATTATCAATGTTGGTATCGGAGGTTCTGATTTGGGACCTGCTATGGCATATGATGCACTACGTTATTATAGTTACCGTCATTTGAACTTTCGATTTATTTCCAATATTGACGGAACTGATTTTGTTGAAAAAACAAATGACCTTGACCCTGAAGAAACAATATTTATCATCTCATCAAAAAGTTTTACTACTCAGGAAACTATGACAAATGCTAAAACAGCAAGAGATTGGATACTTGGAAAACTTAAAAACGAAGAAGCTATTCCGAAGCATTTTGTGGCTGTTTCGACAAATATATCAAAGGTTAGGGAATTTGGTATTTTACCTGAAAATATGTTTGAGTTTTGGGATTGGGTGGGTGGACGCTATTCACTATGTTCGGCGATTGGCCTTTCAACCATGATTGCTATTGGTACGGATAATTTTTATTCTATGCTTGACGGGTTCTATCAAATGGATGAACATTTTAGAAAAGCACCTTTCAGTAAAAATATGCCGGTTATAATGGGGTTACTGGGAATATGGTATAATAACTTTTTTAATGTTCAGAATATAGCTGTACTGCCCTATAGCCAGTATTTAAAAAAATTTCCTGCTTATTTACAACAGCTTACAATGGAAAGTAATGGTAAAAGTGTTGATATTGAAGGGGATGACATTTCATATCAAACCGGACCAGTGTATTGGGGAGAGCCTGGCACTAATGGGCAGCATTCTTTTTATCAATTGCTTCACCAGGGCACTAAACTTATACCATGTGACTTCATTGCATTTAAAAAATCTCTTAATTCAATAGGAAATCACCATGACTTGCTTATTGCCAATGTTTTCGCTCAGGCTGAAGCCCTTGCCTTTGGCAGGACACAGGAAGAGGTTAGCAAGGATGGTGTTCCTGAAAAAACTATTCCATATAGAGTATTTAAGGGGAACAAACCTTCAAGTATGATATTAATAGACAAATTAACTCCTGCAGTATTGGGAAAGTTAGTAGCATTATATGAACATAGTGTATTTACGCAAGGAGTTATCTGGCGAATAAATTCTTTTGATCAGTGGGGAGTAGAATTAGGCAAGGTGCTTGCGGAAAGAATTTTAGTAGAAATAGAGAAAGAAAATCTTTCTGAGTTCAGACATGATGGTTCCACA
The DNA here is from genome assembly GCA_028703475.1 of Atribacterota bacterium. Lineage (NCBI taxonomy): Bacteria > Pseudomonadati > Atribacterota > Atribacterota bacterium. The sequence goes on from JAQVMU010000005.1 coordinate 31,059, forward strand.
AACAGCCTTATCCGGAGATATAGAGAGTTATAAGATTTTTCACAATAAAAAGTTATAAAAAAACTTGACAATTATGATTCAATTCCTATAATTATAGATAGGATAATAAATGCTAATAGCATAAAATGTTACTAACAAACAATGACAGGTATAATTATGAATGAAAATATTCTAAATATGATTGTTAAACTAAAATCAAATAAAGCATTGGATAAAAAGCATATGAGGATGTTTTGTAATCTTTCTATTGCTGAATATAAGGGTATTATGGCTCAGAAAACCGGAGAAGAAATGACATGCCAGGAGATGGCCAGGGTCATGGATTTATCCCCATCAAGAAGTAGCCGGGTAATTGATAATTTAGTTCAGAAGGGGTATTTCATTAGAAAGACTAGCAGTTATGATAGAAGAACAATAGCTATTACATTATCCAGTAAAGGTAAAAAAATAAAGGAAGAGATTAAAAAAAACCGACAGCAGATGGAACAGGAAATTGTGGAAAAGTTTTCTGATGATGAAGTAGAAATGATCAGAAATTCATTGCGGATGTTACTTAATTATTTTATGTAAAAAATATTAATAAAACAAAAAAGGAGGAGTTGTTATGGATTTAATTCGTTGGGAACCGAGAGAAAATTTAATGCGCAGTTTCTTTGATGACTTCTTTGATATTATGAATAGGCCAGGTGGTAATAAAAGAAGAAGGTGGGAAGAAGGTGGCATATGGTCACCCTCAACTGATTTAATTGATAAAAAGGATAAATTGATTGCAAGAATTGAATTACCTGGAGTAGAAAAAAAAGATGTTAAAATATCTTTAAGTGAGAACAATCTGACTATTCGAGGCGAAATAGAAAAAGACAAAGAAACAAAAAAAGAAGATTATTATTGTTGTGAAAGGGCATATGGGACATATTCCAGAACAATATCTCTACCTACTGAAGTTGACCAGGATAAAATTAAGGCAAGTTTTAAAAATGGTATATTAGAGATTACTATGCCCAAAAAACCGGAGAAAAAACCGAAAGAAATTAGCATCGAAACAGAATAATTCATTCTTAACTATTTTAACTAATAATAAAGCTATTGCATATATATGCAATAGCTTTATTATTTAAAATTTCTTTTCTATTTTTTAATATTTATTATGATATAGTATCAAAAAATATTTTTATTACCCTGGCTCCACCGACAAATGTTCCCAGTGAGCTTCCCAAATTAGCCAGAGCTACTATCAGTAATATCTTGGTAACCCTATTCCTGAAGAAATCACCAAAAGTAGTAATATCGCCTAATTTTTCAAAATCATCCACTTTTGGCTTCCTAACCATTGCCTCCACGATTCCTGCAAACCAGCCTGCGGCCAGTAATGGGTTTAAAGAGCTGATAGGGGCAACAAAAAAGGCTGTTAAAATTGAGAAAGGATGGCCGGCTGCAATTAATGTTCCCAATGCAGCCAGGGAACCATTCCAGATAAGCCATTGCAGGATCTGATTAAAACCACTTACTGTGGATATTCTAAAGGTTGAAATAATCATTACTATTATGGCAATAGGAATTGCCCATAGTAACCATTTTGTCCATTTTGCGCTTTTAGGAATATATGTTAACTTTTTCAGGTCATGGTCATTATATATTTCTTTTTTGATTCCGGGAACATGTCCTGCTCCAACTACAGCAATAATCTTACTGCCCGGAGAATTTTTTATCTTTTCTGCAAGATATTGGTCACGCTCATCGATTAAAGTATTTTTTAATCGGGGGAAGGATGTAGCCAAATCCTGCAGGGCAGCAGTGAGCATATCCTCAGATTTAAGTTTTTCGATTTCTTCTTCTGATATTTCTTCTTGATTGAAAATACTGAGCAAAAGCATAAAAAACAGGCGTAATTTACCAAAAAGACTTAACTTTTTCCATATCCGGGTAAAAGTTACCTGGATATCACGGTCAGCTAAAACTAAATTAATATTATTATCTTTGGCTGATTGTATTGCTTGTATCATTTCCTGTCCAGGCCTTATTCCCAGCTGCCGTGCTAATCTTTTCTGGAAAGCAGAAAGGATTAAATTTACCAGCAAAAGCAAAGCTTTTTTTTGTTTAATAATTGTAATAATATCCATCTCTTTCCACTTATCCGGGTTTGTGATTGATTGAAATCTGGATGGACATAATTCAACACAAACAGAATCTGGTTTCTCTTCTTCAATAAATTCTTTTACGGTATCTGCACTTGTTTTTGATACATGTGCAGTACCAATTAAATAAATATCTTTACCTTCTAATGAAATATGGTGAATATCTTTATTATTTTGCAACATCAAAACTCCTTAAAAAAGTATAACCTCAAACATTATAACATAACAGGGAAGATTGGTGTAGAATAAATATTCAGGTTTTGATAAAATAATAACAATAATAAAATAAGAGTAATGGAATAATCAGAAATGGATAGAAGAAAGAATCATAGCAAAAATCAGGTAAGGAGGAATACAAAGAAATGAAGAAATCAATTGGTCCAAAAACTCTTTTGGGAGCTGTTCCAGTATTGGTTGTTGGAAGTTATGACCAGGAAAACAAACCAAATTTGGCTACCGTTGCATGGGGAGGGATATGTAATTCAGAGCCCCCATGTGTCAATATTTCTCTGAGAAAAAACCGGTATTCTTATCGCAACATTATTTCTCGAAAGGTATTCACGGTTAATGTTTTATTCAATACCCAGGTCCGGGAGGCAGATTTTTATGGTATATCATCAGGAGCCAAGTATAATAAATTTGAAAAAACTCGTATTACCCCTGTAAAAAGCGAGATTGTAGATGCTCCCTATGGAGAAGAGTTTCCGATGGTTCTGGAATGTCGGGTTATAAATCAAATTGAAATAGGTTCCCATGTTATGTTTGTGGGTGAAATTTTGGATGTAAAAATTGAAAATAGTTTGCTGGACGAAGATGGTAAATTTAATAAAAATAAGATCAAACCAATTTTATACATTCCTACCCTGGGAGAATATTTTACTATGGGAGAGTACCTGGGAAAAGGGCATTCAATTGGAAGAAAATATATTTCTTCTTAAAATCTTATTAAATATCAAAGCGCAAGATTACTATAACTTAACATCTACAAAATAACACTTGCGCTTTGATTTGATTAGAGAAGCCACTTTATTGAAAAATATAATCCCTGAGAATTCTTCATTATGCCCAATTTAGAATCACTGTTACCTGATAGAAATAGATATGATAATGATGTAGAAACACGGTCACTGATTTGATAATCTACCCCGATAATATTGCCCATACTTATATCATAAAGGCTTAGAATTCCTATATAGAATGGTTCAAAATCAAAAGAATTCAATGTTTTATTAGTGTTTAAGTAGATATACGGAGAACAGTCTCTTCCTCTTTCGAAAGGAAGTACGTAAATAAATCCACCATTAAGATACAGATTTGAATCAGTGGTATAATCAGCACTTATTATTCCCTGAAAATAAGGAGTATCTAATAGATTTTCTCCCTGGAACGACCAGTGTTCAGGTATTATATATGCAAGATCTCCCCTTAATATGGCTCCTTCAATACCTGGAAATTTACCCTGGAATTCCAGGCCGAACACCTGTTTTGATGGATATCCTAAAGTTAGGTCCAAGTATTGTCCGTTGGATGTTGGGTTGACTTGCAAATCAACCGGAAAAGGATTCATATAGCTGCCTCTATAATAACTAATTCCAGCATCAAAAGAAGGAAAACTATGGCTCAATCGTAATCCCCATACTACATTGGAAGAATAATAGAATAGATTAATATTTTCGATAGGAGAACCCGGTGCAGGATTGAAGGAACTGTATTCAGCCAGATAGCTGTCTTTTAAGTAGGCATCGGGATAAGGAGTAACAGCACCCTTAGGAATTAAAACAGCCTGCAGGTAGGTTAGTGAATTTATATGATAGGATGCATTGAAACCTAACACTCCTAATTTTTCCTGATTTTGTGTAAAAGAAATACCTGTATGATAATGAGTATATAGTTTTTAGTAGTTTCTTCTAAGGGCTCTTTTCTGTATTTTTTATTTTAAATTTAATATAATGCAATAAAAGTGGCAAAAGTAATAATGTATAAACCACACTAATCAGCATTACACTTCCAATTAATATAGAAAATTCTGAAATCATTTTAATTTCTGAAAATGCTAAAACAAAACAACCTGCAGCAACAGATATAGAGTTAAAAAATATAGCACGCCCGGATCCTGTTAAGGTGACAGTTATTGCTTTTACCGAATCTGCTTTTTTGATAATTTCCTGATTATAGCGAGTAACGAAATGTATAGTATAATCAATTCCAGCCCCAATGGCGATACTTGCTACCATCATAGTACCGATATTGAGGGATATCTTCAATAATCCCATTATACCAAAAGCTGTTATAATGGTTAAAATAATTGGAATGATGGAAATAATGCCAGTTAATAATGAACGGAATTGTATAAACAGTAATAAAAAAACTATAAAAAATGCTATAAGCATACTTTTAACCTGTCCATCATAAATACCTTTATTAACCTCATTGGTAACAACCGGAATGCCGGTAAGCCTGTATGTAAAACTTATATTACCGCTTTCATCAGGCAAATAAACATAATCATCAAGCAGATACCAGAGATAATTTGCATCACGACTGCTGAGCTGTAAATTGAATAAATCGGCTATCTGTGTTTGGGCATATTTGATTTTTTCCCTCTCAGTTAAAATAGCGATAGAGCTGTCAATAATTTCTTTCAAATACTCAGCATCAAATGCTGAAACATCCAATTGTTTGACCAAATCTTCCATAAAGAGTAAATCATCTAAACCGGTTTTTAGATAACTAAAAAGAATAGGTCTAATCTCGACCGGTTCAATGCCAAAATCTCCCAGCTCTAAAGATGACAGGCTAATTATTTCTTCAACAAATATTTCACTTAACTCAATAAAACTGTTATCAGTTAGTACGGCAATACGTATAAGCTCTTTGTGTAATTCCTCTATTTGTGTCTCGTTAAATACTGCTCCATTTGATTCCCATGAACTGGTAATTTCTTTTGCGATATATGGGTAATATTGCTCTTTTTCAGCAGAGGTTAATTGATTCATGTCTATTCCTTTCACTTTTCCGGGAATTTGCTGGATGAACTCTTCGACTTTTTGAATTGATTGTTCAATATCATCTGAAACCATTTCTTTTGAGCGAACCTGTAAAATAGTATTTTTACCATCATTGGCAATCATTGAATTGACAAATTCATTATCTCCGGCGAAGAACCATAAATTATCTATTTTATTAGGATTAGCTGGAATAATATTCTTATTTTCCATTGCATTATTAAGTTGAGCGAGGAAAATACTAATCGAAGTTGGTTGAGAAAGAGAGGGCAAACTCTTTGCATAATTTTGAATCTTTTCAATATTTCTTAGTATATACGGATGCTTAACACTTTCTGCTTCCAGATAGACATAAAGAAAATCAACTCCACCAAATTTCTCTTTAAAATATTCCATAGTTTTGGTAATAGGATTATTTATTCCTAATCTGCCTTCAATACTGGAATCGGTTTGCACTTTAGTGGAAAAAATAACTGATATAAAAATAATTATCAGGATTAATGCAATTACAATAGTTTTTTTAGTTGTTACAATCTTAGCAACTGCCTTTAATAATTTACTCACGAAATCGTCGGTATGAAAGGAAAAATTTTTAGGTACCTGTCTGGGTGCAAATCTGCTGAGAATTGCTCCCAACAAAAAAATAGTAAGAATAAAAGCAAGAAAGATACCGATTGTGGCAAATATGCCAAATTCTGTCATTGGTCTTACCACTGCGGTAGTCAATGATGCAAAGCCCGCCATAGTAGTTAATGCGCTCATTAGAATTGGAACAGAAATAAATTCAATAGTGTGTTCAATTGCTTCCCCTGGAGGAAGATTATTTCTTTCTTCATAATAGCGATTGATAAAATGAATCGCATAAGCGGTTACCAGTGCCAGCATTAAAACTGGAATTACAGATATAACAATGGTGACTGTTCCCCCTGATGATGCTACCAGGCTTAAAACCCAGAAAGAGGTGAGAAGGGCGATTAAAATAGGCAATAAAGTTCCCTGTATACTTCTGAAACAGTAATAAAGTATTGCAATGATTACGAGAGCGGCAATAATTGCAAATGACATGTTATCCAAAGCCATTTCTGTAATTTGTACTTCCATAATCGGAAGTCCGAAATACTCAATGCGCTCCAGGTTTTTATTATATTGATTGATTATATTTTCTAAATCACTACATAGATGGGAACCATTAACATTGTCCGGGGATTCTAACATCAAAAGAACAACCTGGCCATCGGATGAAAGGTAATTCTCTTTTATCAATTCATCCTGTAAAACTTCTTCTTTAAGCTGTAAAACATCTTCTTCAGTTGTAGGAAAATCTTCAACAAAATTACTTACTTCAATGCCAAAATCAGTGCCAATAATTTTAGGCATATTCAAAAAAGAATTTACAGAAACAACATATTCGGATTTTTCCAGATTTTCAATGATGGTTTTTAAATTTTGTAAATTTTCCAGGGTGAATAAAGTATTGTCATACTCGAGAGAAATAAGAGTAAGGTTTTCATCATATTGCTCAAATTTTTCTGATATTTCCTGATAAAACTTAATCTCTTCATCATTTTCAGATAGATATTTTGTTATATCATCCTCTATTCTTAAATTGCTAATCTGGGTAAGACCCAGGATGGTTACAAATATTACTACTACTATTAGTATTTTTGAATGAGTAGTAATAAATTTAGCTATTTTTTTCATATAATTTGTGATACTCCTGATTATAGTTTAATCAAATCAAATAACTGTTATGGTTTTATCATATTTTCTGGTGATAATATGCCAAACATAAATATCCTGGCAATCATTTCTATAACTTCTTCGGTGGAATAGGGAAGTTGAGAAATAATCTCAGGTGTTGCTACATGCTGAACAGTATTAAGAATAATTAAAACAATAATATCAATATCAATATCTTTCCGGACAATGCCTTCTTTTTTGCCCTGTCTTAATAAATCTCTTAGTTCATTATTTATCATTTTTTCCCGAAGATTGCCAATAGCTTGCCATGTTTCAGGGCTATTTTTTCTAATATCTTCGAATGCATATACATTAATCTGTGATATCTGGGATTGAATCAGGGAGAGAAAAAGTTTGAGGGTTTCTAATACATTATTGCTTTTGTTTTTTTCATTTATTATCTCATTTATTTTATCATTAAATTCCTGAAAGAAATCATAAATAACAGATTCTAAAAGTATTTGCTTGCTTTTAAAAAATTTATAAATTGTTTTCTTACTCATTTGAAGTTCAATTGCTAACTGACCCATGGTTACCGTGGAATAACCAAAGGTAAAAAAATACTTTCTGGCTACTTTTAATATTCTTTTTTTATTAGAATTAGGGCTTTTTTTTATTTTCATTTAATTTTATAACACATAAGAGATGAGGATTATAAAAATATAAAATTTGGAAACTAATATGGTATATACAGTTTCCTAATGATTATAGTCAATCTTGAATTTTATGTCAATCATTATTTCCTTCTCAAACCTTCTATAATGAAATATCAAACCTCTACGATACTGTTTTTAGGAAAATTTAATAAAAAACTTGATTAAGCAATAAAAATAGGTAAAATATTACAAAAAGGAGAAAACCAATGGAATGCAATATTAAAACAAATAGAGAAAACTGCCCCTGCACTTATGAGCCATGTCCGCGAAAAGGTAAATGCTGTGAATGTATTGCCTATCACTGGGGTATGAATGAACTGCCAGGTTGTCTTTTTCCCGCGGAGATAGAAAAGACGTATGATCGTTCCATAAAAAAGTTTATTGAGGTTCAGCAGGAATATTCTTAACACTATTGGATTTTTTGGATAACAATAAAAGATATCATTTTAAATTAATTTTATTAATGTTTAATTTTTAAGAAATATCAGTTATAATATATTGTTAGAATAAATAAAAAATAAAAAAAGGAGTAGGTAGCTGTGAAAAATATCGGTGTTGTTTTATCCGGTTGTGGAGTACAGGATGGAAGTGAAATCCACGAGGCAACACTAACTTTGTTATTTTTAGACAAAGCGGGTGTCAAGGCCACCTGTTTTGCGCCTTGTACAGAGCAGTATCATACTGTTAATCATTCTACCGGAAAAGTCCAGGAAAAGGAAATAAGGAAGGTATTAGAGGAATCTGCAAGGATTGCCAGGGGAGAAATAACTGATTTATCCAGGGCAAGTGTTGAAAACTTAGACGGAATAATTTTTCCAGGAGGATTTGGGGCAGCAAAAAATTTATGTGATTTTGCCTTTAAAGCAGAAAATTGTGTAGTAAATGAAGATGTTGAAAGAATTATTAAAACAATGCATACTGCAAAAAAACCCCAGGGTTTTATATGCATTGCTCCGGTTTTAGCTGCAAGAGTATTGGGTGCATTTAGACCTCAATTAACTATCGGCAATGATACATCAACTGCACAGCTGTTGGAAAAAATGGGAGCTAAACATATTAACACAAATGTTGATGACATTATATATGATAACGATAATAAAATTGCTTCAACAGCAGCTTATATGCTGGGTCCTGCAATTTCTGATATTGCAGTAGGAATCGAAAAACTTGTCCAAAAGATTGTAGAGGTTGCCTAAGCCAATACATATAAGACTAATTCTACGAAAATAATTTACATTATTCTTTATAATTCTGTTATAATATAATCCATTAAAATATTAATTATTTTTAATTTTATAAGAAAGGTTATCAAGGAGATTGAAGTGATCGTGAAGAAGAATGAAAAAAAAGGTTATAATTCTTTTATGGATGATGTCTATTCAATTAAGGATCTAATTGAAGAGAAGAGAAAGGAAATCAGGGAGCTTGAATCCCGATTGAGGAATTTGCCAAAAAATAATTTTAGTGAAAATGATGAAGAGTCAGAGAAGGAAAAACTTAGAAGACATATAAAGCGGTCTGAGAAAGAATTAAAGAATCTTCAAAGAAAACTGTAATAATATAATTTTATAATATTAAAAAGTAAATAGATAGGAGTCTGAGAGATTGAGTAAAAATAGTTATTTAGATAATAAGTATTTATTAACAATGATGGTGGCAAAAAGGGCTAAACAGCTAAACCAGGGTTATAAGCCCCTTATAGAAATGAATGCTAAAAGCAATCGTTTATTGGCTTTAAAAGAGGTTGAAGAGGGATTGATATATATAAAGGGAGATAAAAATCTTGCCTGTGAAGTCATCGAAGAGTCTGTTAATTCTATCGAATCTGAACAACCTGATGAAGATAAAGAAAATACTGACTTAGTTTAAGAGAATATAATAATTGGTAAAATAGCGTAACCAATCTCAATTAAACCCGTTTTAATTATTGAATAAATTTAAAGCGGGTTTAATTTTTATTAGAAAAAACCTTCTTTTATGTCTGTTCCCTTTAAATCTGCAAAAAAAGATGTCATAATAAACAACAGCAAGGATGCCATTTTATTACATTCTTTTATAGGAGAGTATTATGAAAACAGGCTATTTAATTAATATCTTATTAATATTACTGGTTTTATTATTTAATCCTTTTGATAAACAAATAGAGGCAAAAGATATCCAGCTTGGTGGCCAGCTTGATGTTTCTTTACAAGGTTTCTGTAACAATGAAATTGGGTTTGCCTTTCAGCCCCAAGCTAATCTTGATTTAGAGTTATTTCTGCCACGTTGGAAAAATAATGAAATAAAATGTGCAGGGACTTTTTATACAAATATAACTGAAAATAAAATAGATTTTTTTTGGAAAAGATTATATTGGAAGCACAGATTTGAGCATTTGCATCTTACTATTGGAAGACAACCGGTTTCATGGTCTTTTGGATCCCTTTTAAACCCGGTAGATTATACATTGGGCTCAGTTGCTATGGACGAAGAATTTAGCTCTAAATATCAAGATGCAGTAGAGATATATATTCCTGTTAACTGGAATACAAATTTGTCAGTAGTAGCCTCCTTACCTGACGCAACAAAGGATTTAAAGGCAGGTTTAAGAGGGAGAACCTTGATTAAAGATTTTGATTTAACTTTCAATTATGTTCAGGAACAGCCGGATGGTGAAAAAGGTATAGAAAAGCGTTTTGGTATAACTGCTAAAGGTGATATCGGAAAATTTGGAGTTTATGGAGCATTTGGATTTTACTGGAATAGAGAAAATCAGTTTTCATTGTTGGCTGGTGCTGATTACAGTTATTTTTTCCAAAAAGGTAATCGGTTATATCTTCAGGCAGAATATTTAAATATCCCGCCTGGTCTTTTATCACAAATTACCGGGCAAACGATGTTAGTGACAGAAGAATATTTTGATAAAAATATGCACTTATTTGTGAGCAATATATCCTATCAGATTGACGATTTTTCCAGCATTAGCTTAACTTCATTTTTTAATTGCAGTAATGGTTCAAAAATGTTTACGTCCTCATATATTAACCAGATTAAGAACAACACAGCATTAGAAATTAAAGCAGGTTTAGCTTCAGAATCAACTAAATATTCTGATATTAATTCATCCCCTTTAAATTTATTTCCTGGAGAATCTTACCAATTATTTTTGGAAGCCGGTATTAGTTATGTATTTTAAATAAATAGAGAAATGTTCAATGTATGTGCGGGTATTAGACATACCTGTCTGAATAGATTTTTAATTAATTGGGTACTTTGCGTACTAATTCATAAGGAGGAAAAATTGAAAAAAATAAAAATTGCTATTGCCAGTGGTAAAGGTGGAACAGGAAAAACATTAATATCAACCAATATTGCCCGTACTATAAGTGATATGGGTGAGAAGGTACAATATATTGATTGTGATGTTGAGGAACCAAATGGACATTTATTTTTAAATCCCGAGGATAATAAAGAGGAAACCGTCTCCTTGTTATCACCTGTTGGTATAAATGATGAAAAATGCATAAAATGTGGCAAATGCGTTGAAGCATGTAATTATAATGCAATTGCAATGGTTAAAGATAAGGTGTTGTTTTTTAAGGAATTATGTCATTTATGCGGGGCTTGTCAGATAGTCTGTCCGGTTGATGCAATTATTGAGGAAGATAGAGAGATTGGTACTTTGCGACATGGCAAAAGCGGGGAAATAAATTTTCATGATGGTTTATTAAAAACTGCTGAAGGTGGAATGTCACCCCGTTTAATACGGAAACTAAAATCATATATTGCAGAGGGTATTAATATATTAGATTCTTCTCCTGGAACGGCTTGTCCGGTTGTAGAGACTATCAAAGATGCAGATCTTTGCGTTTTAGTAACAGATCCTACACCTTTCGGGTTGCATGACCTAAAATTAGCAGTAGCAATGGCCCGCAGTTTAAATAAAGAGCCAGCTATTATCATAAATAGGGCAAGTTATGACAGTGTTGAGTTAAAAGCTTATTGTCGAGAGCAAAAATTAGAAATTATAGGCGAGATTCCTAATGATAGAGAGATTGCACATTTTTATTCTCAGGGTGAGCTTATTATTGATAAAATACCGGAATACAAAGTATTATTCAAGAAGCTTTCAATCAGGATTATAGAAGATGCTAAAATAAAAAGAGAGGTAAAGAAACCAGCAGATAAAGAATATTTTTATCAAAATCGACAAATAATTAAAAAAAGCCTAAAATCAGATACAATAGAAGGGAAAAAACCCAAAGAATTGGTTATTATAAGCGGTAAAGGCGGTACAGGCAAAACTTCGCTTGCTGCTTCCTTATCAGCATTAAATAAATCTATGGTGATTGCTGACTGTGATGTAGATGCTGCAGATTTGCACTTGATTTTAAAGCCAAAAATTAAAAAAAGAGGCTATTTTAGCGGAGGAGTAATTGCAAAAATTATACAAGAAAATTGCACTGTCTGTGGTAAATGTTATGACGCATGTCGTTTTATAGCAATTGAAAAAAAAGAAAATAATGGAAAAATTAGTTATTATATTAATCCGGTTGATTGTGAAGGTTGTGGAGTCTGTTACCTGGTTTGTCCGGAAAATGCTATTGAAGTGCATGATGCTATTAATGGCGAATGGTTTATTTCTGAAACAAGGTTTGGGCCAATGAGCCATGCTCGTCTTGGTATTGCTGAAGAAAATTCAGGAAGACTGGTTACTTTGGTAAGAGACCATGCAGTCAATCTGGCAAAAAAATATAAAATTAAAAATAATTTAATTGATGGTTCACCTGGTACTGGCTGCCCTGTTATTGCCTCTCTTACTGCCGCAGATTATGCGGTAATTGTAACTGAGCCAACAGTTTCGGGATTGCATGATATGAAAAGAGTTTTTGATTTAATTAAATATTTTGGGATGAAAGCAGGTGTAGTAGTAAATAAGTATGACATCAATAAGGAGATGACTAATAGTATTACGGAAGCTTCTCACAAGATAGGTATAAATATTTTAGGACTTATCCCATATGATGAGGTAGTGACTGAAGCCCAGATAAGAGAACAATCAGTAATTGAGTATAAGGAAGATAGCGAAGTTGCAAAAGAGATAATTAAAGTAAATAAAAATATCATGAAGGAAATATCCGTTAATGATTAATAAATAAACAATAGATTTATTCCTTTTACTTCTATTATGGAGGATTATCAGCAATGAATTCTATCGGAGACGAATTTATTAGAAAAACTAAATATCATTTTTTAGATTTATCTGACCAGATGAAAGGTATTAATCCGCCTTCTTTACAACTGCCATATCCTGATAATATGGAAATAATTTCTTTACCAGACTTTAATGATACTGAAATTTTGCAGGAAAATGTCAAATCAGTAATTAATTTGAGGGAGAGTATACGTAGTTATAAACAAGTTAACATTAGCTTATCTGAGTTGTCATACCTGTTATGGTGTACTCAGGGTGTAAAAGAAGTCTTTTCTGGTATTGCAACTAAAAGGACAGTGCCTTCTGCAGGAGCAAGGCATGCCCTGGAAACAACTCTCTTAGTAAACAGGGTAGATGGATTAAAACCCGGATTATACAGGTATTTAAGTTTGGAACACCAGTTAGGAGTATTTAAAATAGATAATCATATTAGTGATGAGATTGTAAAGTCAGCTTTTGGTCAGGATTTTATCAAAAATTCAGCTGTTACTTTTATCTGGATGGCAGTAATTTACAGGATGAAATGGCGGTATGGTGAGCGTGCTTACCGATACATTTTTTTAGATGCAGGACATGTGGCTCAAAACTTATACCTTTCTGCTGAATCAATTGGTTGTGGAGTGTGCGCAATTGCAGCTTTTTCTGATGATGAAATGAATCAAATTTTAAATATAGATGGCAAAGAACAGTTTGTGGTATATATGGCAACGGTAGGGAAGAAAAGGCAATAAAATTGAAAGATTTATATTTGTAAGAAGAAAGGAAATATATTTATGAGGAGAAAGGATAAAGAGATTAAAGATATTATTGAAATACTTGAAATAGTAAAGCAGGCAAAATACTGCAGTGTAGCCATGTGCAGAAACAATTTACCCTATATTGTTCCTATGAATTTTGGTTTTTCGGATGAGACTATTTACTTACATTCAGCCAATGTAGGACTTAAAATTGATATTTTAAAGAGCAATCCACAGGTTTGTATAGGAATCGTACAAAATGAGAAAATAAAGAAAATGCCAGATATTTGCGATACGGAAATGAAATATAGCAGTGTGACTATTTTTGGAAAAGCAGAGTTTCTTTCAGACGAGAAAGAGAAGAGAAATGCCCTTAAATGTATTGTAGAACACTATGAACATAATACTGCAAAATCTAATGAAATAGAAATGAATGTTGATATGGGTGTTCTTAATAAGCTAAGCGTTGTAAAGGTACAAATTGAAAAAATAACTGGAAAACGGTCTGTTTAAATTGAATAAAAGCAATTTACCCAAAGAAGCGAAGCTTCCCGTACACCCAAAGAACTTCCCGTATTGGAATAACAGTTGTAAAGCTATTAAAGATATCAGGGTTAAAATTGTATGTTAAAGGCTTGGATACCTTTCAGGGCAGTACTGTTTTAGGTATTAAAGCTATTATTAGAAATAAAAATATGTTGGGATAACCATGAAGTTATCAAATAAAGGCTATATTTATGTTTTCAAAAAAACTAAGTGGAGGAGATAATAACACTTTACTTGGAATTTTAGCCATTATATTCTGGGGAAGCACTGTTGCTTTTTCCAGAAGTTTGACAGAACAACTGGGTACTGTGACAGCCGGTGGAATGGTTTTTATTTTAAGTGCAGCATTTGCATGGCTTTATTTGCTAATCATTTCTCCCCATTCATACAAAAAGATGTTCCACCTTTCTCCCAATTATTTATGGGGATGCGGAATTTTATTTGTAATATATATGACGACCCTGTATCTTGCAATAGGCCTGTCAAACAGCCGATTGCAGGTTATTGAGATTAGCATCATTAATTATCTCTGGCCTGGTTTGACCCTGCTTTTCTCGGTTCCCATTTTAAAGAAACGGGCAAAGCTATTTATAATTCCCGGTATCATACTTGGTTTTATAGGTGTCTATATTGCCATGAATCCCTATCATAATTTTTCTTTTGTACCCTTTATTCAGAATATACAAAACAATATTTTGCCTTATATTTTTGCTTTTATTGCTGCGATATCATGGGCACTTTATTCAACATTTGCCAGGAAGTGGGCTGCAAAAGATGAAGAAGGGGCAGTGCCAATATTTTTATTATTTACCGGCATTTTATTATTATTACTCAGGACTTTTTTTCAGGAAGAGGCGGCATGGAATATCAGGACATGTATAGAGTTATTTTATATGGCAGTTTTTCCAACATTTCTTGCTTATACTTTTTGGGATAAAGCAATGCGACATGGAAATATTGTATTGGTAGCTTCTATCTCATATTTTACTCCAATTTTATCTGTTTTTATAAGTTCTATGTACTTGAATATTAGTATTGATATCCGTTTATGGATTGCTTCACTTTTGGTGGTAGCCGGTGCGCTTATAAGTAAATATTCTATCTCAGAATAGTGTAAAAAAAACGTAA
>JAQVMU010000006.1 GCA_028703475.1 Atribacterota bacterium
TTTATTAATATTATATTTCTTTAAATACCTTTTGCCTGTAGAGCTGTTACTGCAACAACATCTGCTATTTCGGAAGGAGTACACCCTCTGGATAAGTCATTTACCGGTTTACGCATACCCTGGGATATTGGCCCTATCACCTCTGCTTTTGCCAGTCTTTGCACTAATTTATATGCTATATTTGCTGCTTGCAAATCTGGAAAAATAAGAACATTTGCTTCACCTGCTATCTTACTTTCGGGGGATTTCCTCTTTCCAATTTCAGGAACTAATGCTGCATCTGCCTGAAGTTCTCCATCAATTTTCAACTCAGGAGATTTTTTCTTTGCAATTTCAGTAGCTTGAATTACCTTATCCACAAGCGGGTGTTTTGCACTTCCTTTTGTTGAGAATGAGAGCATTGCAACTTTTGGCTCTATTCCCATTAATACCCTGGCGGTATTTGCGCTGGCAATTGCAATATCAGCTAATTCCTCAGCATTGGGCTCTGGAAATAAAGCACAATCAGCAAATAACATAGCTCCATTTTCTCCAAAAGGACAATCAGGTACTATTAAAATAAAGGAACTTGATACAATTTTCACTTTTTCAGATGTTTTAATTGTTTGTAAGGCAGGTCTAAAAACATCCCCTGTTGCATTCACTGAACCAGCTACAAGGCCATCTGCATCATCATGGTATACCATTAACGCTGCATAATATAGTGGGTTTTTTAACAATTCCCTGGCTTTATCTAATGAAACTCCTTTATTTTTTCTTAAGTTGTAATAGGTTTGAGCATATTTCTCTAAATTATCAGAGTGTTCGGGATCAATAATTTCAATCTCATCCGGGAAGTTAATATTATTTTTTCTGGCTAAATCTTTTATCTTGCTTTCTTTTCCCAGAAAAACAAGTTTTGCGAACTTTTCATTGTAAACTATTTGTGCAGCTTCAACCATCCTGATTTCTTCTCCTTCAGGCAAAACAATTGTCTTGACGCTCTCTTTCGCTTTTTCTCTAATATTTTTTGAAATATTCATATTACTGTAAATCTCCTCCCAAATAATTGTTTTAAGAATTTTGGTAAAATAATGTATAATTATAGCATAATTTTTAACTTTTTACGAGGAAACACATGGAAACATTAGGCATTATAGCTGAGTATAATCCTTTTCATAATGGCCATCTTTATAATTTACAAAAGGCAAAAGAATTAAGCGGGGCAAAATATACAATAGCAATAATGGGTGGTAACTTTTTGCAAAGAGGAGAGCCTGCTTTATTTGACAAATGGGTTAGAACAAAGATGGCATTATTATCCGGTATTGACCTGGTAGTCGAATTGCCTTTTGTTTTTGCCAGTCAGGATGCAAAGATTTTTGCTCATTCAGGAATTCGTCTTTTAAATGCGTTAGGTATTGTAGATTATATTTCCTTTGGTTGTGAAGAAAGCCGAATTGATTTTCTAATTAAGATTGCCGAACTAATCAGGCAAGAACCTCCTTTTATACAACGAATGCTAAAATGTGGTGTTAAAAACGGTTATAACTACCCCAAAAGTAGAGAAAAAGCGATCTTGGATTATTGTCAAAAATTTGACACAATAATCAAAGAAATACCTTTAATCCGGATTAAAGAAATACTACAGGAACCTAATAACATTTTAGCTTTAGAGTATTTAATATCATTAAATAATACAAAAAGCTTGATAAAACCTGTACCTGTTAAACGTATTGGTTCAAGCTATTCAAAAAAATCCCTGGAAGGTAAATATTCCAGTGCTACTGCAATAAGGGAAAGAATCTTTGATAACATTAACAATTGTAATCCAAATCTCTTAGATGGTTTAGAGTCAATTATACCCGACACATCTTTTCAGGTTATATCATCTCTACTTTCCAAAGGAATCAATCCTGTTAATCTATCAACTTTTGAACAGTCTATTCTGTATCAATTGAGAAAATTAAAACTTGTCGAAATTAAAAAAATACATGGTATTAAAGAAGGATTAGAAAATAGATTGAAGGAGGCAGCAATTTTGTCAACCGATATTGAAGGGTTAATTCAAAGGACCAAAAGCAAGCGATTCACACGAACAAGAATACAGAGAATATTAATACATTCACTGATGTCATTAACTCAAAAAGAAGTGGCTACTTTTAATAAATCTGGACCACTATATTGTCGTATACTCGGCTTGAACAAATATGGAAAAATTATTATAAACAAACTCAAGTTAAAATCTGAATTACCAATAATTATGAGACCAAAACAATTCAACCTGAAAAATAGTAGTAACAGCAGAGATACTATTGCTAAAATGATGTTAGAATACGATATACTGGCTACAAATTTATATGTATTGGGATACAATTCTAAAGAGCTAAAAATAGGTGGCCAGGATTATACTAATAGAATAATTATCTTAGACTATTAAAATTATGATTCCCTTTTTTTATTTTATTCTAAATTTCTCCTTTAGTTTTTCTGCAACATATTCGGGTACTAAATCTCGAATACATCCATTAAATGATGCTATTTCTTTTACAATGCTTGAATTCAAATAAGAGTACTCAGTACTTGTTACCATAAATATTGTTTCAATCTCTGGTGCCATTTTTTTATTAATTAAGGCAAATTGTGATTCATATTCAAAATCTGATATTGCTCTCATCCCCCTAATTATAACATTTGCTTTATTTGCACGCACACATTCAATTAATAAACCATTGAATAGTTGAACTTCAATCCCGTCTAAATCCTTCACAGCATTTATTATCATATCCCGTTTTTCTTCAATCGAAAAAAAAGATTTCTTTCGAGCATTTTCTGCAATCACAACAACTACTTTATCAAAAATATTGCTAGCCCTTTTAATAATATCAAGGTGCCCATTTGTAATTGGATCAAAACTTCCTGGATAAATTGCCTTAATCATTATTTTCCCCTTTTTTAAATTGTTTATTGTAACTAAATATTGTAACTTTTGTTTTGCCATATCTTTTTTCTTTAATAGTTTGAATTCTTGAAAAATTGTTTTGCATTTTTTCATGAATTTGATATTGTGCTATGATTATTGAATTATTTTTTAACAAAGAACTTCTGTCAATTTCACTTAAAGTCTTTTGTAATAAATCTTTATTATATGGCGGATCTAAAAAGATAATATCATATTTTTTTTGTTGCTCGTTTAAAAACTTTAATGAATAGATATAATCATTTTTAACAATAGTAGCAGTTTCTTTCTCTCCTATCTTTGTTAAATTTGTATTTATCAGTTCTATTGCATTTCTGTTTCTTTCAACAAAAGTAACACTTTTTGCTCCTCTGCTGATAGCTTCAATTCCAATTGCTCCTGTTCCAGCAAATAAATCCAAAAAATCAGAATCAACAACTTTAAACCCAATAATATCAAAAATTGCTTCTCTTACTTTACTCGGAGTTGGCCTGATGAGTTTTCCCGGGATGGTGTTTAAGGTAAATCCCCTATATTTTCCTGCTATTATTCTCATAACTAAATAACCTTTTTTTAGATTTTTAAATACATAGAAATAATTCTTTATATAATTGCTTGATTATTAATACTTAATTATGATAAAATAAAATCTGTGATTTTTCAAGATTAAAGAAGTCGGAGGAACTTAGTATGGCAAAATGCGATGTATGTGGTAAAGCTCCACTATTTGGAAAACAAATCAGCCATTCACATAAGTTAAGTAATCGAAAGTGGTCTGTAAATATTCAAAAAGTAAGAGTAAAAGTAGACAATACAGTTAAAAAGTTAAATGTTTGCACTAAATGTCTTAAATCTGGACGAGTACAAAAAAATGGCTAATTAAAAATAATTTTTTATTAATTTTTAAAAAGAAGGTTATTTTTATTTTTTTTTAAAATATAATCTTCTTTTTTTATTTTACCGTATTTGCGCTTATCATTATTTGTTATGATAGACAGATAAAAGGAATAATAATTATTGTGGTATCTTCTTAATTCTTCTAATAACAGATTCTGTTACATAATCCGGTGTTGATGCCCCACTGGTAACACCTATTTTTTGTATTCCTTTGAACCAGGCTTCTTCTATATTATTCTCACTTTCGATATGATAGGTTTTTACTCCTATTTTTCTACTAATCTGTGCCAAGCGAGCAGTATTTGCACTATTTAAACCACCTACAACTATAATTATATCCACTTTTTTTGCCAGTTCACTAACTGCGCTTTGTCTGAGGGTAGTTGAATTACATATTGTTCTAAAAATTCTTAATTCCTCTACTTTATCTATCATTTTAATTGCAATTTTATTAAAGTCGTTTGTGTTTTTAGTTGTTTGAGAAACTAAAGCAACTTTTTTATTGCCTGCCAACAAAAAATCTTTTATTTCATCAATAGATTGGATAACTGCTGTATTATTAGTATTGTAACTTAATAAACTTTTTATTTCAGGGTGATCCAAATCTCCAAATATTGCAATATGGTAATTTTCTTTCCTCAAAAGTTTTGTAATCTCATGTAATTTTTTTACATAAGGACAAGTTGTATCAATTAGTTTTATATTGCGGCTTTCCGCAATTTTCTTTTCGTGTAGAGAAATACCATGTGCTCTGGATATTAAATATGCATTGTACGGTACCTGGGTAACTTCATTTACTATTTTTACTCCCTTTTCTGTAAATTCTTTAATTACCTGAGGATTATGAATTATTTCTCCAAGCATATATATGCCATTATTTTTTATTTCTTTTATTGCCCTGTCTGCTTTGTTGACAGCCCTTTTTACACCAAAACAAAAGCCCATATTCCTTGCCTTTATAATTTCCAAATTACACACTCTCCTGACTTTTAACATTTTCTAACATCAGGTTAATTACTTCTTCAATACTTTTATCCGATGTATCTACAATAATAGCATCTTCAGGAATTGTTAATGGGGCAAACTTTCTTTTGCTATCTATCTGATCCCTTTTTTTAATTTCTGATTTTACCTCATCTATGGTAACATTAAATCCTTTTTCTTTAAGCTCTTTATATCTTCTATCTGTTCTGGTTTTCTCATTTGCAATCAGGTAAAATTTTAAATCAGCATTTGGTAGAATCACTGATCCAATATCTCTTCCTTCCATTACTATTGATTTATTTTCAGCCAGCAGACGCTGAAGAGGAATCAGATTTTTACGTACTGTAAAATGTCGGGCTACCAGTGACACTTTTTTATCTATATCAGGACTGTGTATTTGTTTTTTAATATAGCTATCTTCTTGAAATATGAACTCTAAATTATCCCTGTTAACTATTAACTCTTCTACAATTTTTTTTGATAAATTATCCATTAATTCCGGGCTATTTACATTTAACTTATTTTTAATTGCACAATAAGTTACATATCGATAAAGATCTCCTGTATTAATATAATTATAACTTATTTTCATAGCCAGTATTCTTGCTATTGTGCTTTTTCCGGAACCTGCAGGTCCATCAATTGTTATAGTTATTCCTTTTTTTTTATATTTCAATTTTTAACCTTTTATATTTCAATTTTCTTTATTTTTTTAATCTCATTCGGAGTAAGATATCTGTATTTTCCTGTTTCTAAATTCTCAATAGTCAAGAATCCTATTTTTATTCTTTTTAATCTTACTACATTAAATCCAATATATGAAAGCATTCTTCTGATTTGCCTTTTTTTACCCTCATGAATTGTTATTTGCAATATAGAATTATCTTTATTTTTTCTAAGAATTATAGATTTGCATGGACTTGTAGTAAAATTCTCTGTAAGCGGTATACCTTTCTCCAGTTGTAATAAATCATTTTGGCTAGGATATCCTTTTATTTTAACCACATAGATTTTTTGAACACTTTTTTTAGGATGAGTCAAATGGTGAATAAGATCTCCATCATTTGTTAAAAAAACAAGCCCTTCTGATAGATAGTCAAGCCGTCCTGCATAATTTACTTTTGTTTTAATGTCCTTTAATAAATCATATATGGTTGGTCTTCCAAAAGGGTCATGTCGTGTACAAAGGTATCCTCTTGGTTTATTTAAAATTATGTAAATATTTTTTTGTTTTTTCTTGATTACTTTATCATTTACTTTTATTATATCAATTGCCGGGTCAATTTTCGTACCAAGTTTTGTCACAACTATGTTGTTTACTTTTATCTGCCCCTGTACAATTAAATCTTCACTTTTTCTTCTTGAATCAATACCGTTATTGGCTAAGTACTTTTGTAATCTTACTTTCATCATCACCAATTCCCAACTGCTCAATAGGAGGTAAATCTGAAATGCTTTTCAACCCAAAATGTAGCAAAAATTTTTCTGTTACTCTGTATAATAATGGATTTCCCGGCATTTTCTTTCTCCCACAAATCTTTATAAAATCATGTTTTAACATATTAAGCAATATACTACTGGAGTTTACTCCTCTTATTTTTTCTATTTCCATACGTGTTGCCGGTTGGTTATATGCAATTATTGCTAAAGTTTCAATAGATGCTTTAGACAATATATATTTTTTTTCATTATTATACAATTTCTTAACCCACTGGGAATAATCCGGTTTAGTAGCAAATGAAAACCCCCTGGCAACCTCTTGAATAAAAAATGGTCGATCATTTTCCAGATATTCACCCTTAAGCTCATCAATTATCAGTTTTATCTCTTTACTTTCTTTACCGGTAATTTCTTTAATTTTCTTTATTGGTATAGGTTTATTTGACAAAAAAAGTAGTACTTCAATTATTCTTTTCCAATTATTTTGTGATTTATTTTCTTCTTTGCTAATTTCCTATCATCCTTTCTATAAAATATAATATCTCCAAAATTTATAGATTGTCTATAATATACTTTACCCTGGCATATTAATTCTAATAAAGCTAAAAATGTCACAATTATTTCTATTTTTGTATAATTATTGGCAATCAATTTATAAAAAGATAATTTTCCATTATTATGTTTAAAGCTATTTTCAATCTCAGCAATTTTTTGGACAATATTGTATTCCCTTTTTTTTATATTGATAGTTTTATATTCTTTTTTTCGAGATAATACAGCTTCAATTGCTAAAATTAAGTCAGAATATTCATTCTGTTTGAATCTTTCTTCTTGCTCTATCTTTGGATCCAGGTACGTTAAATAAATATCTTTTTGTTTGTTTTCCCTATCTTCAAGTATTTTAACTAAGGAGTGGTATTTTTGATATTCAACCCAAAGTTCTTCGTTGGATATACTATTTTCAATGTCATTTTCTGTATCTTCCATGTCATTGTTAACCGGTAATAACAAGTTAGACTTCCAAAGTATTAGATTTGAAATAGAAACAAGAAAATCAGCAACAATATCTATATTTATTCCCTTTGCCGGTGTTAAAATAATATATTTTAAATACTCCTCAATTATTTCTAATAAAGAAATTTCGTTTGGGTCAATTTCATTGTTTTTTGCTTTATAGAATAATTGCTCTACTGAAATACCGTATTGTTCTATTTTTACATTGTTTACTTCATTTTTTTTCATGCATAGTCTATTTTCATAGCCTTTCGAACATCGATTAAAGTCTGCCTGGTTACCTTTCTAGCATCCTGACTCCCTTTCATTAATATTTCCCAGACTAATTTAGGATTATTTTCATAATAATGTCTTTTTTCCCGAAAAGATTGAAAGGTATTAACTAAAACTTCTGCCAATCTTTTCTTACATGCCACACACCCCAATTTAGCATTTCTACAATCTTTTTCAATATTTTTTATCTCGTCCTGGTTAAAAATATCATGATATCTAAAAACTACACATACTTTGGGATGTCCGGGATCGGACAATCTTATTTTTTTTGGGTCTGTAATCATTGAAAGAACTTTAGTTTTTATATCTTCTGGCTTATCAGATAGAGTAATATCATTTTTCAAACTCTTACTCATTTTTTTTCCATCAGTCCCAGGTATTCTGGGAGTATGTGACAGTTTTAGCTTTGGAATTGGAAATACAGGACTATAAAGATTATTAAAACGCCTGGCTATTTCACGAGCTAATTCAACATGGGGTGACTGGTCTTCCCCTACCGGTACAGCATTAGACTTATAAATTAATATATCAGAAGCCATCAATACTGGATAGCCAAGAAGACCATATCCCATATTATCTTTTAGATTAAGATCACGAACCTGCTCCTTTAGTACAGGGTTTCTTTCCAGCCATGCTAATGGTGTAATCATTGATAATAATAAATGAAGTTCGGCATGCTCCGGAACTTGGGACTGTATTAATATAGTGCTTTTATCAGGATCAATTCCAGCACTTAGCCAGTCTGTAACCATTTCTATCATATTTTCCTTAATATCTGATGTATCCTCATAACCTGTTGTAAGTGCGTGCCAATCTACTACTCCAAAATAGCACTTGTAATTATTTTGTAGTTTAACCCAATTTTTAAGTGCTCCATAATAATTACCTATATGCAGTCTCCCAGTGGGCCTCATTCCGCTAAAAATAATGCCTTCTTTCATTTATATTTTTGCCTCCTTTGTATGCAAATTATTTTATTTAAAAATTAATTATATATAATGATTTTTATCTTTCTTTGATTATGTTAAAAAACGAAAGATGTAAAAAGCAATTGGAAATATTACTTTCCCAATAATACCAGTCCAAATCAGCATTAATAAAATTAACATCCCGTAAGTACTATTTATTTTAGAATATATCTTTGCCCATTTTATTGGTAAAATACCAATTGCAATATGATGACCATCCAGAGGTGGTACTGGTATTAAATTGAAAAATGCCAGGACTAAGTTAATCAAAATTCCTGTTTGTAAAAAAATAATCCATCCCCTTATAAGGGTTAATACAAGATTTGGTATATTACCAAGTGCACTATAAATAATATTTTGTAAAAATAAATTATTAATCCGGTAAATGATGGAAAATAAAAAAGCTATTAAAATATTTGATATTGGGCCAGCTAAAGAAACCTTTATCATGTCTTTTCTGGGATTTCTTAAGTTTCCATAATTAACCGGAACGGGCTTTGCCCATCCAATTCTAAACATAATCAACATTATTGTTCCTATTGGATCCAAATGCGCTATAGGATTTAACGTTAATCTTCCCGCTAATTTTGCCGTAGGATCTCCATAATAATAAGCAGCAAATCCGTGAGCATATTCATGAAAGGTTATAGCTATTAATACAGCAGGTATACTCCATATAATTTCAAAAATATTATTTATCATAATATATATTAAACAATCCCTTTTTCTATAATTTTTTTGACAAAATCCAACTCATCATCCTTATTCTTTAAAATACCATTTAGCTGGAGGTATAATATCAGTTTTAATATTTTAGCATAAATCGGGTTGGGTCTCATACCAATTTTGATTAAATCATTCCCCGTTATATAAGTAGATGTATATTTATAAATATCCAGGTAATCTTTAATTCTTTTAATTATTGTTTCATTATTATAGTTTTCTAAAAATAGAATAAATAATAATTCATTATTAATACTTTTTAGATAATAATAGATATTGCTTGGCAATGTTTTCTTATCTTTCAAAATAGAAACAATTAATTCTTTCTCATCAATAATATTTTCTAATATTTTTATATTTTTACTATTTAACTCAATTTTCTTTGTAATGTTCTTTATTCCTATATCTGAGAGTTTCAGTAAATAATATATATATATCATACTTTTATTAATGATTTCTTTTGGGAATCTTTCATGCCATCTAATTAGTATTTCTTCTACTTCTTCCAATCTTTTTACCAAATCATCGCTCAGTGAAAATTTTGGTATTATTCCAGAAAGAACTCCCAACTCATCCATTCTTTTAAGAACTTTTACTGGTTTTTTTTCATGTAATAATATAAAAAATTCCTCGCTTAGTCTTTTTTTCCTAATCTTAGATAGCAAACCTTCTTTTATTGCTTTTTTTAAAAATTTTTCAGTTGATTGTTCAATTGTAAAATCATACCTTTGTTCAAATCGAATCGCTCTTATTATTCTAGCCGGGTCCTCAGTAAAACTAAGACTATATAAAATCCTTATTTTTTTTGACTCTAAATCTCTTTTACCGCCAAAAAAATCAAGCAATCTTGCAAACTTATCTTCATTTAATTGTATAGCCATAGCATTTATAGTAAAATCCCTTCTATATAAATCCTTTTTTATAGAAGCAAATTCAACCTTTGGCAATGCAGCAGGAAACTCATAGAATTCTCTTCTTGCCGATGCAAAATCAATTTTTAGTCCACTTGGTAAAACAACAACAGCCGTTTTAAACTTTTGATGTGACCTTATTTTTCCTTTTAATTTATTACTAAAATAGCGGGCAAATTTTAAAGCATCTTCTTCAATGACAATATCAAGATCTAAACTTGGTATTCCTAAGAATAAGTCTCTTACAATACCCCCCACCATAAAAACAGAATAACCTAATTCATCACCTGTTTTTCCTATGTAATACAAAATCTCAAGTATGTCCCTGGGAAAATATTTTTGAATCAGGTTTTTAATATTCTCTTTTCTTAAATTATAGTGTCCATTATTATTTTCATATATTGTATATGATTCTCTATTGATATCTTTTTCCCCATAAAGACTTCTGATTAAGTCTGTTCTTGTAATAATTCCTTCCAATTTTCCGTCTTTACTTAAAACCAGTACCCTTCCAACATCATATCTAATCATTAATTCCTGTATCTCTAATATCGGGGTATCTAAATTTACACTAATAATATTTTCTGACATATAAATATCTATGGTTTCATTTTCATAATGATGATGATTAGCTTTATAAATTTCCTGACGGGTAATAATGCCAACCAGTTTATTTTTATCCATTACAGGAAAGCCATTGTGTCCATAGCGCAACATAATCTTAGAAGCTTCTTCTATAGTTGTATTAACATCTAAACTTTTCACTGGACTGGTCATGATATCTTTCGCTATTGTTTCAATTTTTATATAATTATTTAGTGTTTTTTTTATTTTGTCTTCAACTTCCGATAGGGATATCTTTCTTACTACTGCTGATGCAGCTTGAGAATGCCCACCACCACCAATACTTTTCATTACGTCTCCAACATTTACATTTGCTCTATTGCTCCTGCTAACAACATAAACCCTGTTTTTCATTTGAACTAAAACAAAAATTATGTCACTGTTTAGAATTTCAAGCAATTTGTGTGTAACGAGGGCTAACCCCTCTATATATTCTTTTGTTTTACTTTTTGCAAAAACTACACTGATTCCTTTAAAATAAATTTCCTGAGAACTTGAAATCAATTGGTTTAAAAGTTTCTTTTGTTGTATATTCAAACCTGTGTTTGTAAATTTATTAACAGTCCTTAAATTGACACCAATCGAAAAAAGATACCCTAATACATCTATATCTTCTTTAGTAGTTGTGGAAAAACTCAAAGAGCCGGTATCTTCATAAATTCCCAGAGCAAATATTGTTGATTCTAAAGATGTTATTGGTATTTTCTTTTTGATTATTAACTGTAATAATATTGTGGTTGTCGCGCCAACCTGTTTTATGATGTTATTTTTTGAAACAATATCATTATCAGAGGCTGGATGATGATCATAAATTCTTATTTTTATATTTTTTTTATTTAATAATAATTCAAACGGTCCGATTCTATCTTTTTGTCTTGTATCTACAATAATAATTTCGGAAATATTATCCATATCAATATGCTTTAAAGAAGATATATTCAAAGTATTCCCATATAGCGAAAGGAACTTTCGAACATTTTCCTCTATTGCCCCTGGAAAAACAACTACAGAATCAGAATATATTTTTTTTGCAGCAATCATGGAGGCAAGACAATCGAAATCTGCACTTGTATGACCAATGATTACCTTCATAACACTCTTCCATTTTAAATATTATTTTTTTTATAACACCATAATATTAAATAATATAATCTTTAATGATTATATTAGTAAAATATTTTAAAACCTTTTTTATCGATAGTAGCCAGTATTAAAGGCTTTTTTACCGGTTTCTCATCAGAAACGGAAAATGCATTTTTGACTATATTGTGTGCTACAAGACTTTTTCTCTCATCATTATAATACAATGTTGCAAAGTTTTGTTTTAAACTAATATAGTCTCCCTCTTTTTTATTAAGTACTATACCAACTGCTAAATCTATTTTATCATCCTTTTTTTCTCTTCCAGCACCAAGGATCATTGAAGCTTTTCCAATCTTATAGGCATCTATTGATTTAATATATCCCTTCTTTTCAGAATATACTTTTCTTTGATATTTTGTCTTTGAAAGTAAGCATGTATCATCTATCTGTTTAATGTCACCCATTTGCATTTTGACTATCTGCTTTAGCTTCTCTAAAGCTTGACCATTTTCTATTTTATTCTTTAATATTTCAATACCTTCCGGGCAACTACTTACAATTCCACCAGCAATTAGCATATGAGATCCGATAAATAAACATATTTCCTTTAAATCTTCCGGTCCTTTATTCTTAAGTAGATTAATTGCCTCCTCTACTTCGAGAGAATTCCCCACTGAATAACCTAACGGCTGATTCATTGATGATATAATGACAAATGTATCCTTATTATTTTTTTTCCCAATATTTGACATTATTTCCCCTAATAATATTGCGTCATCGATTTTTTTTAAAAACGCCCCTTTGCCAACAGTTACATTTAACACAATTGCATCTGCACCACCTGCAATTTTTTTACTCATAATACTACTTGCTATAAGAGGTATACTATCAATTGTACCTGTAACATCCCTTAAAGAATATATTTTTTTATCGGCTGGCACAATATTGTTACTAGCGTTTATAATTGAGGCATTTATTTTTCTGACATTTTCTATGAACTTACTGATTTTAAGGTTAGTTTGGAATCCACTAATTGATTCCAACTTATCAATGGTTCCACCGGTATGACCTAATCCACGACCGGATATTTTTGGAAAAGGTACACCGGCAGACCCAATCAATGGTAATAATGCTAAAGTTGTTTTGTCCCCTACTCCACCTGTGCTATGTTTATCAACTTTTATTCCAGGAATTTTATTTAAGTCTAATATTTTTCCGGACTCAGCCATGATCATCGTTAAATCATTTGTTTCCCGCTCAGATAACCCATTAAACCAGATAGCCATGAGAATTGATGATATTTGATATTCTGGTATTATACCTTTAATATGACCATTTATAACATACTCTAATTCAAATGCTGTTAATTCTTTTTTATTCTTTTTTTTATTAATAATATCAATTATATTCAAAATAAAGTTTTAGTTTTATAATCTATTTTCTTAATTTTATTAATATATTTCATGTTAATACTTTCTAATATTATAAGAATAACGGTATAAAAACTAAAGCCACTATGGACATTACTTTAATTAATATATTCATGGATGGTCCTGCTGTATCTTTAAACGGATCACCAACTGTATCACCAATAACTCCTGCTTGGTGAGCAGGAGAGTTTTTACCGCCAAAATTACCTTTTTCAATATATTTTTTTGCATTATCCCAGGCACCACCTGAATTAGCCATCATGATAGCTAAAAATACACCCACAACTACAGATCCCAGCAATAGTCCACCCAGTGCTTCCGGTCCTAACAAAACACCAACTAAAATAGGAGCTATTATTGCGATTAATCCTGGTATAATCATTTCTTTTAATGCGCCTTTTGTACTAATATCGACGCATTTCTCAGGTTCAGGTTTTGAAGTACCTTCCTTTAAGCCGGGAATTTCTTTGAATTGTCTTCTGACTTCTGCAATCATTAGTGATGCAGTTTTACCCACTGCTTCAATTGTCATAGAAGCAAAAAGAAAAGGCAATATCGCCCCAAGGAAAATACCAATCATAACCATGGGATTTGTAATACTAATAACACTTAGCTCCACAGATTTACTATATGCCGTAAATAGTGCCAGGGCTGTTAATGCTGCTGAACCAATTGCAAATCCTTTACCAATTGCTGCAGTGGTATTCCCAACAGCATCCAGGGAATCAGTAATCTCTCTTACTTCCGGTTTTAACCCGGCCATTTCAGCTATACCACCTGCATTGTCTGCAATTGGGCCATAAGAGTCTACTGATACAGTCATTCCTACAATGGAAAGCATTCCCACTGCTGCTACAGAAATACCATATAATCCGGCAAAATAATGAGAAATATAAATTGCCAAACATATTATAATTATAGGTAATGCGGTACTTTTTAGTCCCACAGCAAATCCTTCCAAAATCGTCGTAGCAGGTCCAGTCAGAGAGGCTTCAGCTATCTTTTTAACAGGAGAATAATCATATGAAGTGTAATATTCTGTAATTAAACCAATAACTACTCCGGCAACTAACCCGGAAACTGTAGCAAAAAATATAGTTATAGAATTAAATAACATATAAGATAAACCTAATGATGCAATTAATACTAATGCTCCACTAATATAGGTTCCTGAATTTAATGCTTTATGAATACTCTGATCATCTTTTGGAGAAATAAAAAAAGTTGCAATAATTACTGAAATAATGCCGCAAGCTGCAAGAATTAATGGGTATATAACATAATTAACTGAGTCATGCAGAATAACCCCCAAAATCATACAAGACAAAATAGAGCCTACAAATGATTCAAATAAGTCTGCACCCATTCCTGCCACATCTCCTACATTATCTCCCACATTATCTGCAATAACAGCAGGATTTCTTGGGTCATCTTCGGGTATTCCTGCTTCTACCTTACCAACTAAATCTGCACCAACATCTGCAGCTTTTGTGTATATTCCTCCACCTACTCTTGCAAATAATGCAATTGAACTTGCACCTAAGGCAAATCCGTTAATAAGATTTGGGTCTTCAAAAAAGTAATACAGAGCCCCCAATCCTATTAAACCAAAACCTGCTACTGATAAACCCATAACAGCACCTCCGGAGAAAGCAATTTTTAGTGCCTTTGCCATTCCTGATTCCTGGGCTGCAAATGTAGTTCTTGTGTTTGCTTTAGTGGCTATTTTCATACCAATATATCCTGCTAAGGCAGAGCAAGCTGCCCCTAGAATAAAAGAAATACCGGTTATTCCCCCTCTAACCCAAAAAATAATAATAGCAATTATTGCAACAAAAAATATTAAAATTGAGTATTCCCTTTTGAGAAATGTCATAGCACCTTTCTCGATAGAGCCTGATAGTTGTTGCATTAAATCATTTCCCGGTTTTTCTGAAACCACATTTTTTGCAAGCACCATAGCATAAAATAATGAAATTAAACCACTTACAATAATCATTAGCTTTATTACAGTCATTTTTTTTAACTCCTTTATTTAACTAATAAAAATATACTTTTAATCTTTAATTGATAATATTATTGACTATTTTATACACATATAATACTTTATATTCCTATATTAACTACTAAATTACAAGGTGGCTTCCTTTTTAAAATTAATGGAAACCACCTTGTATTTACAATTATTACATAACTAATATATTTTTAATGCTATATTAATTTTTCAGTTTTATTCTTTTAACACAGCATGAGCAGCAGATAGTCTGGCTATTGGAACTCTAAATGTAGAGCAGCTTACATAATTCAATCCTACTTTATGGCAAAATTCAACTGAGCTTGGTTCTCCCCCATGTTCACCACATATACCTACTTCTAAATCAGGTCTTGTTTTTCTTCCCAATTCTGTTCCGGTTCTTACTAATTTTCCAACTCCATCGACATCCAATACTTCAAAAGGATTTTCTTTTAAAATTCCCTCTTCAACGTATTTTAATAAAAATTTCCCTTCTGCATCATCCCTGCTTATACCAAAAGTTGTTTGGGTTAAGTCATTAGTTCCAAATGAGAAAAATTCCGCATATTCTGCAATTTCATCGGCTGTTAATGCAGCTCTGGGTAACTCAATCATGGTTCCCACTTTATATTCAAGTTTTACGTTTTTATCCTTAATAATCTTCTCAGCAATTTGTTTTGTTTTGTTGTAAATAGGTTTCAACTCATTGATATGGCCAATTAAAGGAATCATTATTTCTGGTTTTATATTTATACCATTATCCTGCAATTCTACACTGGCTTCGATAATAGCCCTCACTTGCATCTCATAAATTTCAGGATATAACAAACCTAAGCGACAACCTCTCAATCCAAGCATAGGATTCATTTCCTGTAACATCCTTATTCTTTCAAGAATTTTTTCCTGTTTGTCGAGTTCTGCCTTATTTTGTGGTTTTTCTAATCTTAATTTTGTAACATTTACTAATGTTTCTTCAAAATTAGGTAAAAATTCATGTAAAGGGGGATCTAGTAAGCGAATAATAACCGGTAACCCTTGCATTGCTTTTAATATACCTAAAAAGTCGCTTTTTTGCATTGGAAGCAATTTGTCTAATTGTTCCTGTCTTGCTTTTTTCGTATCAGAAATAATCATAGCCTGTACAATTGGAAGTCTCTCAGGTGCCATAAACATGTGCTCTGTTCTGCATAAACCAATACCTTCAGCACCCAGATCTCTAGCTTTTTGAGCATCTTCAGGTGTATCAGCATTAGCATATACACCAAGTTTTCTGATTTCATCAGCCCAGGAAAGGAGTAATTTAAATTCTTCACTCATTTTCGGCTCTATCATCGGAACTTTACCTTTATAAACATTTCCAGTTCCACCATCTATTGTAATATATTCACCCTTTTTAACAACTTGATCATTTTTGATAGTAAATATCCCTTTTCCGGAATTTATAGCAATATCGCTGCATCCTGCTACACATGGCATACCCATACCTCTTGCTACAACTGCTGCATGGCTTGTCATACCCCCACGACTTGTTAAAGTTCCTTTAGATGCAACCATTCCATGAATATCATCCGGGGTTGTTTCAGTTCTGACTAATATAACATCTTCACCATTTCCCCCCATTTCTTCAGCTTCATCAGCTGTAAAAACAACTTTACCACTTGCTGCCCCTGGTGAAGCAGGTAATCCTTTTGCTATAACCGTAATATCTGCTTCCGGATCAATTCTTCTATGTAGTAATTGATTAAGCTGAATTGGTTCAATTCTCATCACGGCTGTTTCTTTATTAATTATTCCCTCTTTAACCATATCAACTGCAATTTTTAATGCAGCTTGCGTAGTACGTTTACCTGTTCTGGTTTGTAATAGATACAGTTTATTCTTTTCAATTGTAAATTCATAATCCTGTACATCTTTATAATTATTTTCCAATATTTTTACAGTTTTTATTAATTCATCATATACTTTTGGCATATCATTTTTTAATTCATCTAAATGTTTTGGTGTTCTAATGCCAGCTACAACATCTTCTCCCTGTGCATTTAATAAATATTCACCATAATTTTCTTTTTCACCAGTTGAAGGATTTCTGGTAAATCCAACACCAGTGCCTGAATCGTAACCCATATTTCCAAATACCATTTCCTGTACATTAACTGCTGTCCCTAAATCATCAGGTATTTTATTGATTTTACGATAAGTTATTGCACGCTTATTATCCCATGAGCTGAATACTGCTTCTATAGCCATATTTAACTGTTGTTTAGGATTATCCGGAAATTCTCTTCCAGTTTCTTTTTTAACCAACTCTTTATACTTTCTAACAATTTCTTTTAAACCCTCAGTATCGATATCGGCATCAATTTCTACTTTCTGCTTTTCCTTAATCATCTCCAGTATTTCTTCAAAAAATTCACTCTTTATTCCCATTACAACATTTCCAAACATCTGTATGAATCTTCTGTAGCTATCATATGCAAATCTTTCATCTTTTGTTTTGCTGATAATTCCCTGAATTGTGTTTTCATTCAATCCAAGGTTTAGAATTGTATCCATCATACCAGGCATTGAAATTGCTGCTCCTGAACGAACTGAAACTAATAATGGGTTTTCTGGGTCTCCAAAAATTTTACCAGCGTTTTTTTCTAATGTTTTTAGGTTTTTATCGATTTGTTCAAGTAATCCTTCTGGAAATTTATTATCGTTTGTATATTCGATGCAAGCCTCTGAAGTAATTGTAAAACCTTTGGGAACTGGTATTCCCATTTTAGTCATCTCAGCTAAATTGGCACCTTTACCACCTAATAATTTTTTCATGTCTTTATTTCCTTCATCGAAGAAATAAACGTATTTTTTCATTTTTATTTTTCTCCTCTCTTATAGCAATCATAAAAATAAATATTTTTATAATAAAAATATTAAATATAATTGTTAAAAAGTATATTAGGATTATTTATCCCTTGGCAAGAGCAATCTTGGATAAATCAGCAACTACACAATACATGTCTGTAATGTTTTTCAATAAAGCTAAACGGTTCTTCTTTATTTCTTCATCTTTATCCATTACCAATACATTATCAAAAAATATATCAATTGATTCAGTAATAGATTCTAAAGTATCGAAAATCTCTCTATAATTTTTTTTATCCAATGCTTTCTTGATATTATCATTAGTTTTTATATAATTCTCATATAATATTTTTTCTTCTACTTCTTTAAATATTGATTGATTAATCTTATAATACTCTGTATTTTTTGAAAGATTGTAAGTTCGAGTAGCTGCAGTAATAATTCTATTAAACTTGGGTAGTTTATAAATACCTTGAATTGCTTCTATTCTTAAAAATGCATCAATTACATTATTTGGCTTTAACAATAAAACAGCATCTACAATATCATAATTATATCCCTTTTCAATAAAAAGATATCTTAATCTTTGTAGAATAAACTCTTTTATTTTTAATTTCAATTCTTCGATATTAATGTTTATACTAAAGGAATCATTACTTAATAAAAGATTAATATTATGGTTAATTATTTCATCAAAAGATATATTTATATTATTAGAAAGTAATATATTAATAATACCCAGAGATTGTCTTCTCAATGCATATGGGTCCTGAGATCCATCAGGAATATTGTTATTAACAAAACAAGATGTAATATTATCTAGTTTGTCAGCAATGCTAAGAATAGTACCATAAATTGTATTTGGTAAACTATCATCAGAAAACCTTGGTAAGTAATGTTCAAAAATAGCATCAGCTACTGCCCTGTCTTCTCCTTGCAAAATAGCATATTCTTTCCCCATAATCCCCTGCAGTTCAGGGAATTCTTTTACCATTTCTGAAACTAAATCTGACTTGCATAATTGCGCCGATCTTTTCAAAATTTTAACTGATTCCCGGTCTAATTTCATTTTATTTCCTATTATCTCACTTAGCGCTATTATCCTTTCAACTTTATCGTACATGGAGCCTATGTTTTCCTGATAAATTACATCTTTTAACTTTTCAAAAAAATTATCTAATGGTTTTAGTTTATTATTAGAAACTCTTTGGTCTTCCTGGTAAAAGAATTTGGCGTCTTCCAGCCGAGCCTTTAAAACTCTTTCATTTCCTTGAATTATACTATTTTTGTAGGTACTTTTGTTGCCATTTATTACAACAAAGAAAAATGGTAGCAATCCATCTTTTTTTGAATAAACAGGAAAATATTTTTGATGTTTTATCATTACTGCTTCTAATACTTCAGGCGGGAGTTTGAGATAACTTTCATCATATTTACCCAACAGGACTCTTGGATATTCTACTAAATTTTTAACTTCATCCATTAACTTTTCATCTATATAGTCTTTTCCTGATATTTTCTTGGTGTTATTATTTATTTGCTTGAGAATAATTTTCTTTCTTTTTTCGGGATCTATTATTACGAAACATGTTTCCATTATTTTTGAATATGCTTCAGCGGAATATATTTTTACCGGTTTTGGGTGGAGAAGTCTATGTCCGTAAGAAATACAATCAGATTTTATATTCTCTAATTCAAAGGGAACGATTTTATCATCCAATAACGCCACCATCCATCTAATTGGCCTGATAAAACGAAAAGAATTATTACCCCATCTCATTGATTTGGAAAAGTTTAATCCATTAATGAGATTTAAACATAACTTTGGTAATAGTGTTTCAGTCTTTTTCCCTTCAATATTCTTTTCAACAAATAAATAATCACCTTTTTCAGTACTTTCTGCTATTAATTCTTCAACTTTTACATGGTTTGCATTAGCAAACTTAATTGCCGGTTTTAAGGGAGAACCGTTACTGTCAAATGATATATTTTTTGAAGGACCTTTTATTTTTTTAGATATATCTCTTTGTTTAGATTTTATATTATCAATATATATTGATAATCTTCTTGGTGTACCAAATGTCTGGACATTCCCGTGATCAATATTTAATTCCTTTAAATCTTTTATGGCAATATTTTTTAAATCAACTATTGCCTTATCTATGTAAATAGGAGGTATCTCTTCAACTCCTATTTCTAAAATAAATGTATGCATTTATCAATCCTCTTTTAATAGCGGAAATCCTATTATTTCTCTTTGTTCAATATAATGTTGTGCACATAGCTTGGCTAATTCTCTTACTCTTGCTATATATCCGGTTCTTTCAGTCACACTTATTGCCCCCCTAGCTTCTAAAAGGTTAAATGTGTGTGAACATTTTAATGTATAATCATATGCTGGTATTGGTAACTTTTTCACTGCTAATCGCTTTGCTTCTTTTTCATAAACTTTAAATAAAGAAAAAAGCATTTTTACATCAGCTTCTTCGAAATTATATTTTGATTGTTCGACTTCGACTTGATGCTGGATTTCTCTATAGGTTATATCTTTATTCCACAATAAATCATAAATATTGTCTTTCTGCTGCACTACCATTGCAAGTCTTTCAATCCCATAAGTAATCTCAATAGATATTGGCTCTAAGTCTATACCACCAGCTTGCTGAAAATAAGTGAATTGAGTTATCTCCAAGCCATCTAATACAACTTCCCATCCTAAACCCCAGGCTCCTAAAGTTGGTGCTTCCCAATCACCTTCCATAAATCTGATATCATGTTCTCTTCTTAAGATTCCTATTTTTTCAAGGCTTTCTAAATACCAATCCTGTATATTAGCGGGTGACGGTTTTATAATTACCTGAAACTGAAAATGCTGCTGAACTCTATTGGGATTTTCACCATATCGTCCATCAGATGGTCTACGGGAAGGTTCAACATAAGCTGTTTTCCAGGGTTCTGGACCTAAAACCCTTAAAAATGTCGCAGGGTTCATTGTTCCAGCTCCAACCTCAGTGTCATATGGAGTTAAGATAATACACCCTTTTTCGCTCCAAAACTTTTCTAAATTAAAAATTGTTTCTTGAATATTCAATACATTCATCCTTTTTTATAAACAAAATCCCTCTCCAGTTTACCTTTGAATAGCTTCGATTGTATCTATTTCCATTGGGAGGGACTTAATATCTTATTAAATATAACAAAATCATTTTATGATGTCAAAAAAAGATTTACTATTTTTACTATATAATATTAGTATTTTTTAAGAAAGTATTTGAGCTACATTAGATTAATGTTTACTTTTTAAATGATCTTAATTTATTGACAAATTCCTGGCTCTTATTGTTAATATCAAAATAATAAGACATATATTTTTCAGTTATTTTACTTAACTGACACAACTCACAATCTATAACTTTTTTATTATGTATCATTGCCAAATCAGCAACAATTATTCTCTTTAATAATTTTAAACAATAATTTGATATTTTTATTTGATAGCAATTTTTACTACCACTACAAGCATTACAAACTATCCCTCCCTTTTTTATATCAAAAGTATGATAATCACTATTCTTTACAGATTGATTGCAATTAATACATTTTTTTAGTTCTGGCTGAAAACCTAGTATATTGGTTAATTTCCATTTGAATGCTTCTGTTAAGAGGGTGATGTTTTTTTCATCGTTCAAAAATTCCAACATATCAGTAAAAATATTATAAATTTGTTCATTTGGGTCTTCTTCTTCTGTTATCCTGTCAATAATTTCAGCACATTGAATTGCTAAGGCATAGCGATTTAAATCCTTGGAATTTAAAAAAAAGGATTTAACAATCTCTGTCTGACTTATAGTATATAAATTTTTCCCTTTATAAACTAAAAGTTTTACTCTGGTAAGATTTTCGAGACTACTTCCAAATTGACTTCTTGTTTTTCTGATTCCTTTAGCTATTGCCCTTATTTTTCCATAATTACGGGAAAATATTATTACAATTTTATCAGCTTCATTTAATTTTATATTTCTGATAACGATTCCTTCTGTTTGAAATAACCTGTTCATTATTTATATTAGTCTCCTGAAAACAACAAATCATAAAAACGATTACACTAAAACTGTTAAGATAAACTACAATAACATTAAAGCAAAAAACTTTTCTTATAATATTATTTCCTTTTTTTATTGAATATATAGTTTAATTATTAATACAAATTTTTTGTATTAATAATTAATGAAAAAAATGTAATCGCAAAGATGTATTAATAAACTTAATTACTTCTCTGCGATTACATTATATTTCTAATTACTTATTGTTTTACACTTTTCTTATTTCAATCTTGATCTGAAACTCCACTTTGCTTTTTCTGTCGAGTGTATTGGATATAAAGAACGGCACCCAATATCACAATTCCCGGGATGTCTGTTACAATATTTGGGGTTAACAATAAAACTGCACTAATAGCTAATAAAAATCTCTCAATTTGCCTTGTCCTTGTTAACAGATAGCCACCTGCAGCAGATCCTAAGGCTAATACACCAGCCAGTGAGGTAATAATCAACAATACTGTGCGGAACCAGTTTCCACCCAATCCAAGTAATGCAGGATCAAGCGCAAATATAAAAGGTATCATGAATCCTGCAATTGCCAATCGAAGGGCATTTAATCCTGTTTTCATAGTATTACCACCTGCTATTCCGGCACCAGCATATGCTGCTACTGCAACTGGTGGTGTTACATCAGCTATGACTCCAAAATACAAAATAAATAAATGTGCAGCCAGAGGAAGAACACCCAGTTGTACTAATGCAGGTGCAGCCATAATTGATAAAATTATATATTTAGCAGTGGTAGGTAATCCCATCCCCAGCAATATAGATGCAATCATAGTAAATATTAAAGTCAAAAATAAATTTCCCCCACCTAAGGCTACCAGTCCACTGGCAATCTTCAGTCCTAATCCCGTCAAGGTAACCACTCCTACTACCATCCCGGCGCAGGCACAAGCGGCTGCCACACCTAAAGCTCCTCTTGCTCCATCTTCAAAAGCACCTAATAATCCTTTAAAATCCAGTCTTGTTTCTTTTTTCAGCATACAAAATGCTATGGTTAATACGATTGCCCAGAAGGCAGCAAATAATGGTGTGTATCCATTAACCAGGAAGTAGACTAACCCAATAATGGGTATTATAAGATGACCTTTCTCAGCTAATACCTGTTTTGCCTTAGGTAATCTTTCCTTTGGTAATCCCTTTAATCCATATTTACAGGCTTCCAGATGTACCATGGTCATAACTGCTATATAATAAATCAATGCTGGTATTACTGCCGCGGCAGCAATTTCAATATATGGAATTTCTAAAAATTCTGACATTACAAAGGCGGCAGCTCCCATAACCGGGGGAAGTATTTGACCACCGGTAGATGCTGCAGCTTCTACTGCTCCGGCAAAATCTTTTTTATAACCGATACTTTTCATTAAAGGAATGGTAAAACTACCGGTTGTTACAGTATTGGCAACAGAACTTCCATTAATTGAACCCATAAAGCCACTGGCAATAACTGCTACTTTCGCAGGTCCTCCTGTGGTATGTCCTGCAAGTGCCATAGACATATCTATAAAAAATTTCCCCATACCGGTCTTATTCAGGACAGCACCAAACAAAATAAATAAAAATACAAAAGAAGAGGAAACTCCTAGTGGTATTCCAAAAATACCCTCTGTTCCTAAATACAAGTGTTCTATAATTCTTTCAATAGAGTAACCGCGGTGTGCAAAAAACCCGGGCATATAAGGGCCAAAATAAGAATACAATAAAAAAACAAGAACAACTATTGGTAATTCCGGTCCAATTGACCTTCTTGTTCCTTCCAATACAAGTAATATACAGATACCCCCAAAAATAATATCCAAGCTGGTTGGTAACCCGGAACGAATAACAAGCTCATTGTAATAAATAATATGGTATAAACATACAATCGCTCCTAATATACAAAATATTAAGTCATAAATTGGAATCTTGTTTTTAAGGTTTTCTGGAACTTTTTTTGTAATAGGATAAAGAAGAAAAATTAATGCCAGGGTAAAAGCTAAATGTAATGCCCTCTGTTTTAGTGCAAGCCATAAACCAAATCCTCCTGTATAAAAATGAAATATTGACATGCTTATTGCAATAATTGATATAATAATAGCAATAATCCCAATTGGTTTTCTAACATTAGATTCTGAGTCATACTGCTCTAATATTTTTTGAACATCAATTTTTCCTTCATCTTTTGCCTGTTCATGAAGACTTTTAACAGGCTTGATGTCTTTTTCCTGATTATTTTTCATATTTAATAATCCCCCTAAATTCTAGATAAGATATTTCTTATATAGATACTTTAATATATTATCCTCATTTATATTAATTATCACAACTGAATCTCCAACTGTCTTCGATAAATCTATTTCTTTACCATTAAATATAAAATAATTTTCTCTAATCCTACCAATTCGATAATATAAAGGCATTTTTATTACTCTTGACATATTTTTTATTTTAAAAAGATTGTCTTCATTAACAAAAATCTCATTATCAAAAGCTGCATATGGCAGTCCCGCACCATGATCAAGAAAATGGGTTTCTACCAATATTAGAATACCTTTATTGTTTATCTGAAAAATTTCCCATACTGGTGTTTTGGAAACTGAATGTGTATATTTCAATGTGAAATGCTCGTTGGGATTAATTCTTTCTACGAGTAATTTTTTACCATCATTAAAATTCTCTACAGTAAGAAAATGTATTTTACAAAAAAATAATATTATAGATAATATTAATAGAATAGAAACAATTAATAAAAACGGTATTTTTGTATTTTTCATTAAAGGATTACTGCTATAAATATTTTAATTTTCATACATATAAGAATCAGGGCACCTCTTAAGGTGCCCTGATTCTTTTTATATTTTATTCAATCAGACCAATTTCTTTGTAATATAATTCTGCACCAGCATGTAATGGAACACCCATTCCATCTAAGGCTGTTTCTAATGTAATATCTTTTCCTTTGGCATGGGTTTGGGCTAATATATCTGTATTTTCCCATAAAGCTTTAGTCATTTTATAAACTAAAGTGGGATCCAATTCAGAATCACAAATCCAGAGAGCAGGAGTTGCCAATGCAGCTACTGGTTCTTCCTGTCCAGCGTACATGCCTGCTGGAATTTCAGTAAGACCATAGTAAGGAATTTCCTCAACTAATTTTGCCGCAACTTCTAAATCTACCGGTATTAGCACAATATCCCTGACAGTTGCTATATTAATAACGCTGGATGTGGGGAAACCTGCAGTAGTAAAGCCAGCATCGATTTGGCCATCGATTAATCGGTCTGCTACTTCATTAAAATCAATATAATCTATTTTCAAATCATCGAAAGATAGTCCGTGTGCCTGTAGTATAATTTCGGCATCAGCTGCTGTTCCACTGTTAGGTGCGCCAACTCCCACGCTCTTCCCTTTTAAATCTGCAATAGATTTTACTCCAGATGCTTTAGTAGCAATAATGTGG
Organism: Atribacterota bacterium; assembly: GCA_028703475.1. Classification (NCBI taxonomy): domain Bacteria; kingdom Pseudomonadati; phylum Atribacterota; species Atribacterota bacterium. The sequence continues at coordinate 25,695 of JAQVMU010000006.1, forward strand.
ATAGTTTCTGGATACAATGAAGCTATCCCCCTTAAGTTGGTAATGGGTTCTGTATCAGACAATATACCTGTTGCACTATAAGCCCAATATGTGGTATTTGCCTGAGAAAATGCTGTTTCTATTTGATGTCTACCTATTAAATTACAATTAGCTACTGATGCATTTGCGGTTTGAGCAGTAACAACTACGCCTTCTATATTATTTGATAGCATTTGTGCTAAGGCACCACCAAGTGGATAGTATGTTCCACCTGTTCCACCTGTTGCAATTGCTAAAAATTTCATTTGTGCAGATCCAGTAAAACTCATTGACAATAATAAAGTACCAATTATTAATATTGTTAATATTTTTCTCATGATTACCTCCATAAATATATTTTTTACTTTTTTTACATCATCTATATATTTTTTATAATAGTATCACTTCCCTTCATTCTAAAATGTATTCTATGTTGTTTGTAATTATTTTTGTTTCTCTTTTATTATGCACCATATACAAGAAAATTTCAATTTTTTTGAAGGTCCTCTATAAGTCTTTAACTTTTAAAAAATTTTTAGTATGATAATTCATTTATTAATTGTTAGTAAATATCTCATTTAACATAAAAGATCTGGTTACTTATAATTAATCTTTAAGTATTTTATCTGTTATTTTTAGAATTCTATCCTCTTCATTTTTCATTTTGTCGAATTCTTCATCAGAATTATGATCATAACCTAATAAGTGTAGTAAACCATGAGTTATCAAGATATTTATCTCTTGCATCAAGGATATTTCTGCTAATTCTGCATTTCTCTGAGCTGTTTCTATAGATATTACAATGTCTCCTAAAAGAAAATCATCAATTTCATCATTATCTGTGAAACTATCCAGCCCTTCACTCATACTGAAAGACAGTACATCAGTAGGAGTATCCTTATCTCTGTAAACTTTGTTCAAATATTGTATTTCCCGATCAGATGTTAACAGCAAGCTTACTTCACTATTCTTTTTTATCTCCATTACTTCCATTGCTGTTATTAATATTTTTTCTATTATCTGAAAATTTAGCTTCTTTTTCTGTTTGTTTTTTATTCGAACTATCACTTTGATTTCTTTCCTTTTTTAATTTATTAATCAATTCCTCATCCGGATATTCTACTCTATTATGAAACATGCCAGTTAATATTCTAGAGAAAACATCTTTTATTTTATCTAAATCTCTTAAGGTTAGATTACATTCATCTAATTGTCCATTTTCCAAATTTCTTTTTACAACATTCTGGGTTAAATTTTTTATCCTGCTAGAAGTAGGATTATTGAGTGTACGGGCTTCTGCCTCAAGAGAATCTGCTAATAATATTATACCGGCTTCCTTTGTTTGCGGCTTAGGTCCTGAATATCGATAGTTTTCTTCATTAACAGATGTGTTTTTTGATTCATTAGATTGTAAAGCACGATGGTAAAAATAGGTAATTAAACCAGTTCCATGATGCTGGTTTATAATATCAATAATTGCCTTTGGTAATTTGTATTTTTTGGCTAAATCCACTCCGTCTTTAACATGAGAGGCAATTACCAACGCACTTAAACTTGGCTCCATGTCATCATGTGTGTTTTTATAAGCTTCCTGGTTTTCGGAAAAAAAGTATGGCCTTTTTAGTTTTCCAATATCATGATAATAAGCCCCAACACGTGTTAACAGAGAGTTTGCGCCTATCTCTTCAGCTGCTGTTTCTGCTAAATTACCTACTACAACACTATGGTGATATGTTCCCGGAGCTTCTACTAATAACTGCTTTAATAAAGGTTGATTTGGATTTGATAATTCCATTAATTTAAATGATGATGTTATGTCAAAAAAACTTTCTAAAAAGGGAAGTACACCAATAGTTAATATTGCTGAAATAAAACCGTTTAGCGCACCCCACATACTATTTTCTAATAGTGACTGGGGAGAAGATCTTTGAACCAGCCCAAGCGCAAGGATTGTAAATATATTGGTAGCAGCAATCAGAAGGCCTGCCCTGGTGAGATTAGATCGCTGAGTAGCTTTACGGATACTAAAAATTGAAATAAATCCTCCAGCTAAAGCAACTATCATATAATTTATTTCACCTAAAAATATAAACCCAATATTTGAACTTATAATAAAAGTCATCCATAATGCCAACCTTGAATCGATAGTGATGGCTATCAGCATTGAAGCAGATGCAACTGGAATTAGATATCCGGAAATTTCTCCTGAAACCTTTGCAATAAGAATAATGGAAATATATATTATACTTAACAAAATAAGTTTATTTACATCATCGAATATTTTTTTATGAAATGTAAATATATAAAGTCCAATTAGAAAAATAAACAAAGAGTCTATAAAAAATAATCCAAGTATATTTTGGTAATGTAAAATCGGGTTTTGCAATCCCAATGCCTTCATTTTTTCTATATGTTCAGCATTTACTATCTCACCTTTTCTGATAATTATCTGGTCTTTTCTTATAATACTTTTAACATCTCTTACTGCGTCTATAGAATCCTGTATTTTCTTTTCTGTTGCCTCTATATCCAAAAATAAACTGGGTTTCAAAAAAGACTCTCCCATTTCACTGGCAATAATGGCCAGATATGGGTTTGTGGCTTGTTCACTTATTTCTCTTGCAATTTGTTTTTTTGCCTCTTCAATATCTGCCTCTTTAATACCCTGTTCCATGATTTTTCTTATAGATAAAAATAGCCATTGTTCAATTTCCTGAAGTGAATCAGTATCAATTGTTATCAAATTGCTTATTGTTGAATTTTCAATGTCTAAAGAGTATTTCTCTCTTATTTCAATCAATTCATTATTATTGAAATAATTATTTACATCTCTAATCTCTAAAACGTCATTTTCGCTTTGACTGGCATTATATTCATTCCTTAACTCTTTTAAATCAGCAAAAAAGTTACTAAGTTCATTTTCTACATTTTCAATACTGGCAAGATTTAAATTGTAAACTTCTCTTATTGATTTTGCTGCTTCTTCTTTTAATTTTACTGTCGCGTTTTCATCTGTATATTCAATGGTTTCTCTCGCAATAATATCCTTAGTAGCAACTTCGCCTTCTTTTAGTGTTACTCTTCCAGGAATAAAATTAATAGACAAAATAAATGTAATTGACAACACAAGAAGTAAAAATATTATTAGTTTTTTCAGGATACTTTTCTGAAAAATATTACGAGCATTTTTTGTGAATTTATCTTTTTTCATTTTCCTGTTCTTTAGTCCTGTTTTCTTTAAAAGATTTTTTTATTTCACTTCCCGTGTTATTATCACTTTTTTCGTAGGCTTTTATTATCTCTTTCACCAATCCGTGTCTGACAACATCATTTTTTTCCAGATTAACAAATTCTATTCCCTTTATATCATTTAATATATTGGATATCTTAACCAGTCCTGAGTTTTTGCTTTCAGGTAAATCAATCTGTGTAATATCCCCGGTCACAATGATTTTAGAGCCAAATCCGAAACGGGTTAAAAACATTTTCATTTGGCCTAATGTTGTATTTTGTGCATCATCTAATATAATAAATGAATTATTCAAAGTTCTGCCACGCATGTAGGCTAATGGGGCAACTTCAATAATTCCACGATCTAAATAGTGCTGAAATTTATCAGAGGGCATCATTTCAAAGATTGCATCATATAATGGTCTAAAATAAGGGTCTATTTTTTCCATAAAATCCCCTGGTAAAAAACCAAGGCTTTCACCTGCCTCTACAGCTGGACGTATCAATATAATTCTGTCTACTTCTTTCTTTTTTAGTGCAGAAATAGCTATTGCAACCGCTAAATATGTTTTTCCACTACCAGCTGGACCAATTACAAATAGTATATCATTATTTTGTATCTTTTCTAATATTCTTTTTTGTCCAAAAGTCTTTGGTCTTATAATTTTATCCTTTTTAAAAACATGAATTTCTTCCTCGTATAATTGCTCGATATGAAATGTGCAATTTTCCTTAATCATATCGATCTGATATTTTATTTCTGATAACTTTACAGAATGTCCTCCCCGTATTATTACCAGCAAATCTTCTATGACCTTTACAGCTTTGCATACATTATCTTTTTCTCCCGTCACAGTAAGGTTACTATTTCTATTTGAAATAATAACTGATAAAGATTGGCTTATCATTTTTATGTTAGAATCAAGGCTCCCAAAAAGTTCTCTCAGCTCTTCTTTACTTTTTATAATAATTGATTCTTCAATTATATCTTCATTCATTATTATTTTCTCCATTTTATCAATATAATTAAGATATTATAATTTTCTGTTATGTTTAACCAAAATATATTATTTTAATTCTTATCATTAATTACTATTTTATATATATGATTTTAAAAGACAAAATATTATAACTAATTTAAAATGTTTTTGCAAAAAAAGTAGACAATAGTTAATTTAATTTATACTTTTATACTGTTTTAAGTATATATCTTTTATATTCATCAATGTTATTTTTTATTTAAAAAAATAGAAGGCCCTGTTTTTACCTGGACCTTCTATTTTTATCAGAGATATTATTTTAAATTGTTTATTATTTTTTCTTGCTATTTGATAAAGCAAATTTGCCTTTTCAACTCTGAAATTATAAAATTTCAGAAAATTAATTTCTTCCTCTCCTCTTCTTTTTTCTCTGGGCAGCTATTAATTTTCTCTTTCTTCTTTCACTTGGCTTTTCATAATATTCGTGTCTCTTAATATCTGATATAATGCCACTTTTTTGACATTCTTTTTTAAATCGCTTTAGTGCATGATCAAATTCTTCATCTTCTCTTACCCTTATTGTTGCCATACATTCACCCCCTTTTTGCCGTGATAAGCAATCAATATGCTAAAAACAGCCAAGTTATTTTACATTATATATTATAGTTTAAAAATGTTCAAGAAAACATTATCTTTATTTTATAGTCATTGTGTTCTTATTGTTACAGGTATATTATTCTTAATATAATTACTGTAGCTACTTTCGGCACTAAAAAGTTATTATTTTATTAACAGAAATAAAGTAATTCTCCATTTTCTTTACTTAATTTCCCTATTATGCTAAACTTAAAAAGTTATAAATTTTATAAAATGAAAGGAGAACATCTAATTGATAGTAAAACAAAAAGTATGTAGAATAACTATTTTTCTTTGTGCTGCTTTATTAATTTTAATGTCACTTTCCATGCAAGTATTATCTGAACAAGATCAAGAAAATAATGAAGTAGTATTAGCCACCATTAATGGAGAGGTTATTTCCCTTGAAACTTTCGAAAGTTTCTGGAATATAATTCCTGATAGTTATAAGGTACAGTTAAATAAGGAAGACGTGTTAGAACAAATAATTACTCAGACATTGTTAATTCAGAAAGCTGATGAACTAAACCTACGAGAGGACCCTGATCTTAGTTTTCAAATAAAAAATGCTATTGATCAGATATTGATACAGTCACTATTAGAAAAAGAGATTATTGAAAAAACTGACTTAACAGAAAAAGATATTGAAGATTATTATGAAGAAAACAAAGAAACGTATTGGCATGATGAAGAAATTCATGCATTGAATATTCTTGTAGAAACTGAGGAAGAGGCTGAAGATATAATTAAAAAGATTGAAAGCGGTGAAGATTTTGCATCCCTGGCAGAAAATCATTCCATTGCTTCCAGTGCTTCTAATGGTGGCGATATCGGCTTTATTAGCAAGGGAACTTTAAGATCTGAGATTGAAGAAAAATTATTTATTCTTGAACCTGAGGAAGTAAGTGAAATTATTCCAGTAGAAAATGGTTTTCATATTTTTAAAGTAGTAGAAAAAAACCCTTCAGGCTACCTTGAAATAAACGAGGTTAAAAACGAAATTGAAACTCAGTTATTACCAGTAAAACAACAGCAGGCTTTTGATGAATACCTGAAGAATATTGAAGAAAATGCAATAATAGAAAAAAATATTGAGCTACTTTCTGAAGAAGAGAACAATGAACCAGATAGACAGGAACAGGATTAGCAAAAATATAGATAACCATTATTTTTATTCATTATAAAAACATGAACCAGGATAAAACGTAAAGGTAGAGAAATTAATTTTTCTCTACCTTTTTTAATGGTGCATACTTTAATGAAAGTCTTTTAATCCCATAAAATTTGAAATTTACAGTAACATAGCAATCATTTCCAGTCTCTTTTTTGTTTATAATACTACCTTCACCCCAGTCTGGATGACAAACAACATCATCAATGAAAAGTTCTTTTTTATCCCTTTTCAGTGTTTCATAACCTGAATTAATGTTGAATCCATTTGATAGTATTTTTGCTTTATCCAGATATCTTTTAGGTATTTCAGAAAAAAAACGTGATGTTTTATTAAATACTGTTTTCCCGTCCATATTTCTTCGCCAGGTATAAGTTAAATACAACAAATCTATGGCTCGAGTCATACCTACATAACATAATCTTCTTTCTTCTTCCAACTCTACCTGACTGGAGAAACTTCTATTATGTGGGAAGATTCCTTCCTCTAAACCTGTTAGAAATACAACCGGAAACTCAAGCCCCTTAGCACAATGTAATGTCATTAAATTAACAGCATTTTTGTTATCTGAATTATCAAGACTATCAACACCTGAAATAAGTGATACATAGGTTAAAAAATCATTGAGCTTGGCTTGTGTATTATGCTTTTCATATTCTCTGACAGATTGGATAAATGCTTTTACATTCTCAATTTTATTTTCCGTTTTTATCTGGTCATCATCATCTCTTATTAAATTGTAGTATTCTACTCTTTTTATCAATTGCTCTATAACAAAAGATATCTTATCCTGATTTTTTCTAAGATAATTGAATGTTTGGAGATAGTTGATTATTTTTTCCTTATTGTTTTCATTAATCCTACTTCCTGGGCTCTGAATAAATTCAGGCAAAACATCTAAAATAATCCTCTGCTCGTGGTTTGCTATATAATTTATTTTTTTAAAACCCATTTCTCCTATACCCATCCTATCCATCTCTAACCATCTTTTTATACATTCCTTGTCATCAGGGTTATAAATAATCTTTAAAAGATACAAAATATTTTTTATTTCTTTTCTATCATAAAATCTTATTCCACCAATCAACCTAAAAGGTATGCTGTTTTTAGCAAACACTTCTTCGAATGATCTTGATTGAGCATTAGTGCGATATAGTAGTGCAATATCCCGCCATTTTAGTTTTTTGTGCTTCACTATATTTTTAATTTCTCTAGCAATGAATTCTGCTTCATCAAATGCACTACTTGCTTCATAATACTTTATTTTTTCGCCACCTTTTCGAGTAGTCCACAATCTTTTTTCTTTCCTGTAAGTATTGTTCTTTATAACAAAAGAGGCGGCTTTAAGTATATTTTCTGAGGATCGATAGTTTTGCTCAAGTTTAATTACTGTACTCTCTGGAAAATCTTCTTCGAAGCTTATAATATTTCCCAATTCTGCACCTCTAAACCTGTAAATACTCTGGTCAGGATCTCCAACTACAAACAAATTTCTTCTTTTTTTTGAAAGCAATTTTATTAAAATATATTGTGCGTGATTGATATCCTGGTACTCATCAACCAAAATATATTTAAATTTTTCTTGATAATATTCTAAAATATCAGGGTGTTTTTTAAATAATTGTACAGTTTTTACTATCAAATCACTGTAATCCAATGATTGGTTATTTTTTAGCTCTTCCTGATATTTTTTATACACCTTACTAATTATTTTATTATAAAAACCAATCGCGTTGTCATAAAAGTCATTTTCATCAATCAGCTTGTTCTTAGAATTTTCAATTATATTACTTATTGTTTTAACCTGATACTGTTTTGAATCTATGTCCAGCATTGAAATGCATTTCTTTATAAGCCTTTTAGAGTCATTTTTATCATAAATATTGTAGCTTTGCTGAAATCCTAAATAATTTATATGCTTATGTAATATCCTGGCACAAATTGCATGAAAAGTACCTATCCAAATATTACTAAAATCTTTATCATTAACTTTACTATCAGAACATTTAATTTCTTCTAATCTTTCTTTCATTTCGTTAGCTGCTTTATTTGTAAAGGTTACGGCTAATATATTATCTGGACTTATAGATCTTTCTTTATCATTAATTAAATATATAATATGCTGTATTAAAACACTTGTTTTTCCACTTCCGGCACCTGCAATTACCAAAACAGGTCCATCGCTTGCTTGAATTGCTTCTTTTTGTGCTTGGTTATATTTTCTTAGCATTTTGGAATCCCTTTCCTTATAACAATTTTTCACTTGATATAAAGCAATAATATAAAAACCAAAAAGAAATCCAGGGTAAATAATTTAAACCCATAATTATCCCTGGATTTCATTTAAATATATAATGTGTATTATACTAAAATTAATTAAATAAATCTTTTAATCTCTTCATGCCTTCTTCTATATCCTGCATAGAGGTTGCATAGGATAATCTTAAATATCCTTCTGATTCAAATGCACTCCCTGGCACTACAGCTACTTCTACCTTATTAAGAATATAATTTGCTAATTGCAGGGAATCTTTAATCACCATGTCATTAAATACAATTCCCGCATTAAGAAGTTTTTTAATATTTGGAAAAACATAGAAGGCACCTTTGGGAAGGTCACAACTAAAGCCATTGATACTGTTTAATTCTTTAACAATATATTTTCTTCTTTTGTCAAATTCATTACGCATATATTTAATTGACTCTTGATTGCCTACCAATGCCTCAACGCTCGCTTTTTGAGCAATTGAATTTGCATTAGAAGTACATTGTCCTTGCAATTTATTCATTCCTGCAATAACCTCTTTCGGTCCAGCTGCATAGCCTATTCTCCAACCAGTCATTGCATAAGTTTTTGATACACCATTTATTAGTATCACTCTTGATTTTATATTTGAACCCAGAGAGGCAATAGAAACATGTTCTGAATCATCATATACTAATTTTTCATAAACCTCATCACTAATGCAATAAATATCCTTTTTTACTAAAAGATTGCCTATTTTTTGTAAATCTTCTTTGCTATAAACAGCTCCTGTAGGATTATTAGGGGAATTTAATAAAATGGCTTTTGTCTTATTTGTTATGTTTTTTTCAATTTCTTTAATGAGTACTTGAAATTGACTAATAGGATTTGTTTTAACAAAAATAGGCTTGGCTTGGGCTAATTTAATTTGCTCTGCATAACTGACCCAACATGGAGTGGGCAGAATTACTTCATCTCCAGGGTTACACAATGTCATTAATGTATTATAAAGAGAGTGTTTTGCCCCATTTGAAATAATAATTTCATTGACGTCATAGTTTAGATTGTTATCTAACTTTAATTTTTTAATTATTGCCTTTTTTAATTCAATTATGCCTGAGGATGTCGTATAATGAGTAAAGCCGTCCTTTATAGCTTTAATAGCTGCTTTTTGTATATTTTGTGGAGTACTAAAATCTGGCTCTCCCGCACCAAAACTAATAATTTTTTTTCCTTCATCTTTCATTCTTAAAATCTGTGCATTTATCGCTAAAGTTTGGGAGGCTTTAATATTATTTATTCTTTCTGATAAAATCATATATATTCCCTCTGTTTCCACAAATTTTTATACAAAGCTTAACCATTCACTATACTGGTTTTCTTCTCCTTTGAACACATCAAACAATTTTTTCTGTAATTGAGTGCTTATAGGACCTCTCTTACCTGATCCAATTATCTGGTTATCAATTTCTCTAATTGGAGTTAACTCAGCTGCTGAGCCTGCAAAAAAAGCCTCATCAGCTAAATATAATTCATCTCTGGCAATAAACTCTTCCTTAACTGTAAATTTCATATCAACTGCAATTTGTATTATTGTTTTCCGGGTAATTCCTTCCAGTATTGAAGTTAAAGGTGGTGTACAGATAATACCGTCTTTAATCCAGAATATATTTTCGCCCGGACCTTCTGCCACATAGCCATTGTTATCTAACAATATTGCCTCTTCTACTCCTGCTTCGACTGCTTCCATATTGGCAAAGATTGAATTAATATAATTCCCGCAGATTTTAGCTTTAGCTGATGTTGAGTTGATATGGCTTTTTTGCCATGATGATATTATAGCTTTTATTCCTTTTGCTAATGCTTCTTCTCCTAAATAAGCACCCCATTCCCATGCAGCAATCATTACCTTAACAGGACAACTAAAGGGATTTAGCCCTAATGCTTTAAAACCTCGGTACACTAATGGTCTTATATAGCAACTATCTAAATTATTTGTTTTTACCGTTTCCTTTATAGCGTTTGCTATTTCTTCTCTTGAAAAAGGTATTTCCATTTTTAATATCTTTGCTGAATTAAACAATCTGTCAACATGTTCATTTAATCTAAATACAGCGGTACCTTTCTTTGTTTTATAAGCTCGAATACCTTCAAATACACCGCTACCATAATGCAGGGCATGTGTGAGAACATGTACCTGTGCATCATTCCAGTTTACCAAAACACCATCCATCCATATTTTTTCAGCTTTCATCTTTACCCTTCCTCCTCATATTGGCTCATCCTTTTTATATACCCTACTATATATGTAGTCTATATTTCTTATAAAATAACCATAATCAAAGCATTCGTTGATATCATCATCTGATAGATATTTTCTTATTTCCTTATCATTTAACAACATTTCTTTAAAATCATTTTTATCTTCCCACGCTTTGAGAGTCTTGATCTGCACTTTTTTATAAGCATCTTCCCTTGATAATCCTTTATCGGTTAGTGCAAGTAAAACTCTTTGAGAAAATATAATACCTTTAGTTAATCTTAGATTTTTCTCCATATTGTTTTTATTTATTTTTAATTTTTCTAATACAAAATAGAATTTTTTTAACATATAATCTATTAATATTGTTGTATCAGGCAATACAATTCTTTCTACTGAAGAATTTGAAATATCCCTCTCATGCCATAAATTATTATTTTCCAATGAAGACAAGGCGTTTCCTCTAATAACTCTGGATAAACCAGAAATTCTTTCACATAAAATAGGGTTTTTTTTATGTGGCATGGCAGAAGAACCCTTTTGTCCTTCAGAAAACCCCTCTTCTAATTCTAATATCTCTGTTCTTTGTAAACTCCTGATTTCTGTTGCAAACTTTTCTAAAGATGATGCTATAATGGCTAAAATGCTTACAAAGTGTGCATGTCTATCCCGTTGAATAATCTGGCTTGATATATCAGCTGCCTTTAATCCTAATTTACTGCAGACCATTTCCTCTAACCTTGGTTCAAGATGAGCAAAAGTTCCCACCGCCCCTGATATCTTTCCGAAGGATACATCTTCTTCCAGGGTATTCTCCATTCTCTTTAAATTCCTACACATTTCTGAATACCATAGGGTAAATTTAAAACCCAAAGTTATAGGTTCAGCATGTACTCCGTGTGTTCTACCAATCATAATTGTATCTTTATTTTCAAATGCTAATTGTTTTAGGATTCTCATTAATTCTTTGATATCTTTTATAATAATAAGTGACGCTTCTTGTAAAATAAGACTCAAAGAGGTATCTAATATATCAGAAGATGTCATTCCCTGATGAAAATATCTTGAGTACTCTCCCAGATTTTCACCAACATTAGTTGTAAAAGCCAATACATCATGTCTGGTAATTTTTTCAATCTCATTTATTCTCTTGACTGAAAACGAAGCTTTCTTCTTTATCAGATCATATGTTTCTCTATCTAAAAGACCTAATTCTTTTCTAACTTCACATACTGCTAATTCAACTTTTAACCATGAGTCATATTTCTTTTTATCACACCATAAACTTTTCATTGGCTCAAATGCATATCGATCGATCATTAAATATTGTCTCCAATTAATTTAAAAAAATTATTTGTTTTTATAGAATATTAAAAAATCAATGTAGTATTTCTTATAACTATTTATCTAATAATAGTCATGTCTCTTTCGGGTCCAACTGAGATTATTGAAACTTTACAATCAATTGTTTTTTCTATCGCCTCAACATATTTTTTTGCATTCTTGGGCAAGTCTCTATAATTTTCTACATTGCTAATATCTTCATCCCATCCGTCAAATTCTTCATAAACAGGTTCAATCTGTTTTGCTAAATAACTATCGGCCGGAAAATATTTATATATTTTATTATCAATTTTATATTCTTTGCAAATTCTAATTTTACTTAAGAAATTCAAAACATCCAATTTAGTTAACACTATCTCGGTTATACCATTAATCCTGTTGGCATATTTTACAACTGGTGCATCAAACCACCCACAGCGTCTTGGTCTACCTGTGGTTGCCCCGTATTCATGTCCATATTCCCTCATTTTTTCTCCCGTTTCATCTGATAATTCAGTTGGGAATGGACCTGAACCAACTCTCGTTGTATATGCCTTGGCGATGCCTATAATTCTTGTAATAGAAAGAGGTGTTATTCCACATCCAGTACAAACACCACCGGCAATAGGATTTGACGAAGTAACATATGGATAAGTACCGTGATCAACATCGAGCATTACTCCCTGAGCACCTTCAAACAGTATATTTTTTTGTTTCTTAATATTTTCATACAGGAATAAAGAGCCATCAATTGAAAAATTTTTTATTTTTTCACCATAATTATGACATTTTTCTTTAATCTCTTTTATCTGGTCAGGAGATAACTTCACCTGGTAATTCTGGTATAAATATTCCTGTTTTTGTTCTAATAGAATATTTAATTTATTTTCTAATCTATCTGCATGTATAATGTCACAAACCCTGATACCACTACGGGAATATTTATCTACATAAGCTGGACCAATACCTTTAGTGGTAGTACCTATTTTGTTTTTTCCTTTTTTTTCTTCATTTAATCTATCAATGATCTTATGGTACGGCAAGATAATATGGGTCTTTAAATCTACGAATAATCTCCCTTCAATATTAATACCTCTGCTGGTAATAAAATCGATTTCTTCAAACAAAGCTTCAAGATCCAAAACTACTCCATTACCTATTAAACACAATGTTTTCTGATGCAAAATACCAGAGGGTAGTAAATGAAAAATAAATTGTTCTTTTCCAACCACTACCGTATGACCTGCATTACATCCACCCTGGTATCGGGCAATTATATCATAATCTTTTGATAATAGGTCAGTAATCTTCCCTTTTCCTTCATCTCCCCATTGTGTACCTACAATTACATCAGTTGACATTTTTAACACCTTTCTTAAATATTGTTTTTTATTTTTGGTTATTTTTGTGAGCATTAAATATAATAATCTAAATAATAACTATTTTAATTCATTGTTATATATTTAATTCTAAAATATTCTTACACAAATTAATATCCGCAATATTTCTTCTTAATACTATAATTTAAGTAATTGATACTGTCTATTCCCATTCAATTGTAGAGGGCGGCTTTGAACTAATATCATAAAGAACTCGATTAATTCCTTTTACCTGATTGATTAGAATATTAGATATTCTACCTAATAAACTATGTGGTAATTTTGCCCAATCAGCTGTCATACCATCATAACTTGTAACTATTCTTAAAACAAGACTATAATCATAAGTTCTCATATCTCCCATTACCCCTACTGACTTAACCGGAAGCAGTATTCCAAAATATTGCCATAATTTTTTGTTTAAGCCTTCTTGAGCAATTTCTCTTCTGATAATCTCATCAGCTTCCCTCAGTATATCCAATTTTTTACCATCCACTTCACCTATCACTCTTATACCCAATCCAGGACCTGGAAATGGCTGTCTCCACAATAGTTTTTCAGGAATTTTAAGATTTTCTCCAATTGTCCGCACTTCATCCTTGAACAAATATTTTAACGGCTCTAATAAAGATAGTTCCATTTTTTCCGGCAAGCCCCCCACATTATGATGAGATTTTATCTTTACAGATGGTCCATTTACCGATGTACTTTCAATAACATCTGGGTAAAGCGTTCCTTGTAATAAATGGGTAACTTTACCGATCTTTTTTGCTTTTTCCTCAAATACTTTAATGAATAAATTTCCAATTATTTTCCGTTTCTCTTCCGGATCAGTAATACCTTTCAGAGCTTTAAGAAACTCTTTTGAGTAATCATATACATTTAATTTTATATCAAAACAATTTTCGAATACATCTCTTACTTCTTGTGCTTCATTCTTTCTCATAAGTCCGGTGTCAATAAAAATACAATTAAGCTGATTTTTTATAGCTTTATGGGTTAAAATTGCCGCAACTGTGGAATCAACACCACCACTCATACCTGCAACAACTTTTCCGTCCCCTATTTCCCTTTTAATCTCGTTTATAGTATTTTCAATAAAAGAATCAGGTGTCCAATTTTGAGGACATCTGCAAATATTATTTGCAAAATTATATAGAATTTCTTTGCCTTTTTCAGTATGAGTTACTTCAGGATGAAATTGTAATCCATAAATATCTCTTTTTTCATTAATAATAGCAGCTACCTTGTTATCGTGGGTAACAGCAGCTAATTCAAAATCATTTGGTAATTTTTTTATAATATCATTATGGCTCATCCAAACGCTTATTTTTTCAGGTAAATTAAAAAATAAGTTATTTCTATTCTTAATTTCTACAATTGTATGACCAAATTCGGCTTTTTTAGAACATTCAACTATACCACCCATTTGCTTTGCAATTAAATGGTAGCCATAACATATTCCAAGAATTGGTATATTTAAATTAAAAATCTCTTTATTGATATCAGGGGAATTTTCATTTAAAACACTATCAGGTCCCCCTGATAATATGATACCTTTAGGGTTTTTCTTTTTTAATTGAGAAATGTCAGTATAATATGGATAAATCTCGGAATAAAACTTTAATTCTCTAATTCTTCTTGCAATTAATTGCGTATATTGTGAACCAAAGTCTAAAATTACTATCATATCCCTATTTTTATCATTCTTATTCAATGTTTTTCCCATGTTGTCACTCCCTGTATAAATTATTTGTCATCAGCATATTTATAGTATATAATATTTTGTATAAAAAAACATTTAAAATTATAGCATAAATATTTTTATTCTCATAATATTTATATTCACTAATATACGAATAAAATAATGAAAACTGTAAGATGATTTCGGGAGAGCATTTTTTATTATTCAATAAAAAAACGCCGAAGGGGCAAGATGATGGTTCATCCAAACTCTCAGGTAAAAGGACCGAAATTGGACAGTACTCTGGAAAGATATTTATATCGCCGAAGGGGCAATTTCCATAATTCGATCAGGAAAAATCTCTCAGGTTTTTACAGACAGAGTTCTATTTAAATTATAGAATTCTGTCTTTTTTTATTTTA
>JAQVMU010000007.1 GCA_028703475.1 Atribacterota bacterium
AAGGTACTTAAAATTTTTTTAATTATTTTACAGATTCAATACCTCTTTTGTTGAAAAAAGTCCCTTCTTTTTATTTAAAATAAAATTAATCGCCTTAACTGCTCCTTCGGCGAATGCATCCCTGCTGTATGCTTTATGAGTCAGTTCCAGTCTTTCACCCAGGGAATTGAAAATGATTGTATGCTCTCCACTTATATTTCCAGCTCTTATGGCATGAATACCGATTTCCCCTTTATTTCTAGCGCCAATATTTCCACAACGTCCATAAATTGCTGATTTATCCAGCTTTACACCTCTTTCATTAGCAATTATTTCAGCAATTTTCATGGCAGTACCACTTGGTGCATCCTTTTTATAGCGATGATGTGTTTCAATAATTTCAATATCATATTCGGCATCCAATACAGCTGCTACTTTTTTTGCTAAATCAAATAATAAATTAACTCCTAATGCCATATTTGGTGAAAACACTATGGGAATATTTTCTGAGGATTCCCTGATATTTTTTACCTGGTTCTCAGATAATCCGGTTGTACCAATCACACAAGCTTTCTTATGTTTTGAACATATTATCAGATTATTCATTGTTGCCTCAGGATTTGTAAAATCTACAACTACATCACATTTTTCAATAATTTTGTCAAGGTTATCTTCAATAATTATTTCAGTTTTACCAATTCCATTTACAATCCCCCAATCCTGACCGATGGCAGGGTGTTTACTTGACTCTATAACCCCAACTAACTCTAGTGTATCATCCTGATAGATGAGTTTAGCTATAAGTGATGCCATTTTACCGCATCCTCCACAAACAATAACATTATTCATCTTTAATCCTCCAATAAATTGAATGATCTTAAATCTTGCTTTAGTTGTTCAAAATTACTGTTTTCCATATCAACCATGGGTAAACGTAAATTTCCTGCCGGCAAACCCATTAACCGGGCAGCTGTTTTAACAGGAATTGGGTTAGTCTCATAGAACATGGCTCGGCTCAAAGGATATATTGTTTTAAAGAACATTTCCCGTGCTTCCTCATAACTGCCTTCCTCAAATTTTCTGACCATTAAAGATACTTCTTTGGGAATAATATTTGCTACAACCGATATTACTCCTTTACCCCCTATGGATAATACCGGGAGCAATATTTTATCATCTCCGGATAATAAAGTGAGTTTGTCACCACACAAATATATAATTTCGGCCATTTGTTCAAGATTACCGCTTGCTTCTTTTACTGCTGTAATATTTTTCAATTCAGCTAAACTGGCCAGGGTAGAAGGCAATAAATTGACACCGGATCGTGATGGTACATTATACACAATTGCCGGAATATCAACCTTTTCAACAATGGTTTTAAAATGCATATAGAGACCTTTTTGTGTAGGTTTATTGTAATAAGGCATAACCAATAAGGCACCGTCGGCTCCCATTTCCCTGGCTGCTGAGGTAAGTTCAATAGCCTCTTCAGTGGAATTAGATCCGGTACCCGCAATTACCGGAACCCTTTGATTAACTGCATTAATGGTTAATTCTATGACTTTTTTATGTTCTTCATGGCTGAGAGTCGGAGATTCTCCGGTAGTTCCGCAGGGAACAATAGCATCAGTCCCGTTTTTTATATGGAACTCAACCAAATCCTTAATTCCCTGTTCATCAATTCTATTATTTTTATCAAATGGTGTTATTAAAGCAACAATTGATCCTCTAAACATTTTAAATATCCTCCTTTTTTATTTGCCTGTTTTGGCATATATTATTTTCTTAATTATTTTTGAGTATTAATTCCAATTTCACCAAGAGTCTGACGAATCAGCTGGTAAACTTTATCCTTATTATTCCAGGAAACAAATATTAATATATCAGTCTTTATTGTAACCATTTCCAAAATATTTATATTATTTTCCGCCAATGGACGTGTTATTTTTTCAATAATACCAGGGGTATCTATAAAATCTCTGCTACTCACTACAATGAGGGCAATATCTTCTTTTGATGTAACAGATTTTAACTTTTCACTCTTTAATACAGAAAGATGTATCAAATCATATGCTTTTTTACTATACTTTTCAGATACATAAATACCGATATATTGAATTCCTATTGCAATACTCTGTATACTAATATTATTTTTCGATAATGGTGTAATTATATCCCTCAATATTCCTGGAGTTTCTAAAATACTATCTCCAACTATGGTCAACAAACAAAGCTTGTCCTGAAAAATATCAACCTTGCTGGAAAAACTGCCTTCAATTTCCGTTCCAGGAGAGTCTAAATCTCCATTTTGAAAATGAATTATCTTTGATCTCATATTTTTATTTTTATATTTTAAAGCCCTGGGGTGTAATACTTTTGCACCGCTTTCAGCCAAAATACCCATCTCTTCTACACTTATTTTTGGCAACATTTCTACTTTTTTGACTAATCTGGGATCTGCCGAAGCAACACCTGATGCATCGGTAACTATAATAACCTCATCTGCTTTAATAAAATCACCTAAGGCAAAAGCTGTAATATCACTTCCGCCCCTGCCTAAACATGTAATAATATTATCTTTCTCACTCCTCCCAAGGAAACCGCAAACCACCGGAACAATTCCTTTTTGTAACAATGGTTCAAGATAAGTCTGACATTGTTCTTTGCTTTGCTTTGATAAAATATCTGCTTCCAGTAAATTCTTGTTATTAGTAATAATAGGAAAATCATCTCCGGAAGGATCAAAAGGGCGTGATTGTATTTCTTGAGCCCTTAATGAAGCAGCTACCAACTGGGCACTCATCCTCTCTCCAAATGATACAAATTGAGCATAATCGTTCATGTCATAACCGGATTTGGTTACTCCTTCCAATAATGATATTAAATTATCAGTAGTGTCTCCCATAGCTGAAACTACTACTAAAACTTCATGACCTTCCTTTACTTTTTTAGCAATTGAATTGGTTGCCTTTTCAATCCGATCTATATCCCTTATACTTGTTCCACCAAACTTAACTACAATTCTAATGATAATCACCTCATTTACTATTTAATAATTTTACAAAATATCATACTGTAATATCAGAAAATAATGCCTTTTTATATCTTTAAATGTTTATGCTGTATAAATGATATTGGCCTTTTCCAATCTACCTATTGCCTCTTTCATCCTGGGCACATCTACGGTTAACGCAATTCTAAAGTATCCTTCTCCGTACTGACCATATCCTACGCCAGGTGTTACGATTATCCCTGTTTTCTCCAAAACCTTATTGGCAAAATCAATAGAACTCATTCCAGCCGGTGTTGGAGCCCAGACATAAAATGTTCCTTTTGGAGCCTCCAGAGACCATCCAAGTTTGTTCAAACCTTCTACAATCACATTTCTTCTTTCAGTATACATGTCTATCATCTGTGGAATATGATCTTGTGGACCTGTTAAGGCAGTTACTCCCGCTTCCTGAATAGCCTTAAAAATACCTGAATCCACATTTGTCTTAATTATTGAAAGGGCAGATATTGCTTCTTGTCCACCTACTGCAAAGCCGATCCTCCACCCGGTCATATTATAAGTTTTTGATAAAGAATGAAATTCCAGAGAAATATCCTTCGCTCCCTCTATTTCCAGGATACTTGGTGATTTGTAACCATCATATGCCAGTTCTGAATATGCAAAATCATGACATATCAGCAGATTATATTTTTTAGCGAAATCAACAACCTCTTTAAAGTAATCCAGACTTGCAACTGCACCGGTTGGATTGTTGGGATAGTTTAGAAATATCAGTTTTGCTTTTTTCGCTATACCTTCATCTATCTTATCTAAATCCGGCAGAAAACCATTCTCTGCCAATAATGGCATATAATATGGCTTGCCATTGGCAAATAATGTTCCTGTCTTGTAAACAGGATATGCCGGATCCGGTATCAAACTTATATCTCCGGGATCAATAAAAGCTAAAAACACATGGGCTATTCCTTCTTTTGACCCGATAAGAGAAATTATTTCCTTATATGGGTCAAGCTTTACCCCAAATCTTTTCAGATACCACTCTGCAGCTGCTGACCTGAATTCTTTAGTTCCTTCATAAGGCGGATAATCATGAGTTTTGGGATCCCGGGCACTTTTTTCCAGCTGGTCAATAATATATGAAGGTGTGGGTTTATCAGGATCTCCGATCCCTAAATTAATTATATCCACACCCCTGGCGATTGCTGCTTCCTTTTTCTTGTCAATTTCTGCAAATAAATATGGTGGCACATTTTTAATTCTTTCTGCAATCTTCATAATATACTTCTCCTTTTTTCAATAATTCCATTTTGTTTTAAACAAATAAATTCTAATTTAATCAATACTGACAGAGCCTTCGAAAACGCTTTCAGCAGGACCTGTCATATAAACATGTCCATCATCTGCCCAGTTGATTTTTAAATCCCCGCCATTCAGGTGAACAATGGCTTTACTATTGACCTTTTTGTTCAAAACTCCTGCTACAACAGCAGCACAGGCACCAGTACCACACGCCATTGTTTCACCTACTCCACGTTCCCAAACTCTAAAATTAATTTCATGGTCATTTAGAATTTCAATAAATTCTACATTGGTTTTCTCGGGAAAGAAGGGATTTATTTCTATTAAAGGCCCAATCTCTCTTACTGGAAACCTTTCAACATCTTCAATAAAAATAACGCAATGAGGATTACCCATTGAAACACAAGTTATCATAAATTTATTATTTTCAACTAATAACTCTTGATTAATTACCTTTTTATCAGGATTTCCTGTTACCGGTATCTCTTTACCAGTCAATCGGGGTTCACCCATATCCACTTTTACACCTTCAATAAAACCGGTTTTCTCATTAAAAATGATTTCAGGGATTATTTCTCCCGCCAGCGTTTCTACTGAGAATATTTTCTTTTCAATTAATTTATTTTCATAAGCGTATTTGGCAAAACACCTGATTCCATTACCACACATCTGGGGTTCACTTCCATCAAAATTAAATATTCTCATCCTTAAATCATATTTTTTTGAAGGAAGTATTAAAATCAGGCCATCTGCTCCAATGCCAAAATGTCTTTGGCAGAGTCTTTTTGCAAGATTATTATAATTAATTCCATCAGGTTCTTTTTCTGAATAGAAATCCATTATTATAAAATCATTTCCAATACCGTGCATTTTAACAAACTCTTTTTTCATAAATATCTCCCTTGACTGTATTCTGTTTCTATTCATATGTAATTAGCATAAACAAATCACATTAACCAATCTGGTATTACATGATTATTAATAACATCCTGATAGGTTTCTCTGTTTACCATTAATCCGTGTTTCCCCTCATTAACCAGAACAACGGGCGGTCTGGGAATACCGTTATAATTATTAGCCATAGAATAATGATAAGCACCTGTAGTAAAGAGAATAATCAAATCCCCGCTTTCAGCCCTGGGTAATTCAATATTTTTTATAAGAATATCACCTGATTCACAAAATTTTCCGGCAATTGTGACAAGTTCAGTTTTGTTTGATTCAAGCCTATCAACTATCAATGCTTCATATTTTGCATCATAAAGACTTGGCCTGGGATTGTCAGCCATACCTCCATCCACTATAAGGTATTTTTTTAAACCGGTTATTTCTTTTATTGCCCCTATCCGGTAAAGAGTAATACCTGCTTCAGCAACTATCGACCTGCCTGGTTCAATCAATATTTTTGGCAATGAAACTTTATACTCATCACATACATCTTTTACCTTATTAATAATACTATTAACAAAAATATTAATAGGAACGGGATTATCATCTCTTGTATACCTGACTCCGAGTCCTCCTCCTAAATTCAGGTTATTTGTTTTTATTTCATACTTGTCTTCAATCTTCTTAATAACATGAATCATTTCAACTATTGCCTGAAGATGATATTTAACATCTAAAAGCTGGGACCCAATATGGCAATGTAACCCTCTGTATACCAGATTATCTCTTTCCATTACCGCTGGAAATATATTTTCTAACTCTGAAATTGGAAAACCAAATTTTGAGTCTACCTGTCCTGTTCTTATTTTTTCATGAGTATGTGTATCAACACCTGGAATAACTCTTATCATAATATGTACTTTTTTATTTAACTCTTTAGCTATATTATTGACTAAACCTAATTCATAGAGATTATCAATCATTATTGTTCCGATATTGTTTTCTAATGCAAACCTTATTTCTTTTTCAGACTTGTTATTCCCATGAAAATATATTCTTTCTGCAGGAAAGTTTGCTGCTAAGGCTGTATAAATTTCACCTCCTGAAGATGCGTCAATACCCATTCCTTCTTCATCTAAAATATTACACAGTGCTTTAACTAAAAATGCTTTACCAGCATATAGTATTTCAAAATCAACATTATTATTTTTAAATGATAAAATATACTCCTGGCAATTCTTTCTAATAATGTTTTCTGAATAAATATAACATGGTGTATCATATTTTTGCGCAATTTCATTTATTCTAACTTTTTCAAACATTAATTCCCTATTCTGATCCAGATCAAATCCTCTTTGCTCTAACTCATTTTTCACAAAAGTATCGGTCATTAAATTCCTCCTTAAAAATAATCAAAAAATAAAAAAAGCAATCAATAAGCGCCAGGCTCATCGATTGCTCTAAAATAATAACAAGCTTTCTTTTTACCCCCCTTTTATCTCTCCTCGATGAGATAGCGCACCATCAGAAACCGGGAGTAGTTTCTGATGACAGTACTATGATTGTTCACCATAGCCCCAGCCTGAAACTTAGAGCATCAGTATTCAGACTTCGGCGAAGACCCCTTTCCTGATAAATCATTGCTGCTCAGCTTATTATCAGTACTGTTGATTCTTCGCGCCTCTACCCCACTTCAGATAAAAAGTGAGGCAATTCAGTATTTGATTGTTATAAACATTTTAACAATATTTTTTGAAATGTCAAATATTCCTGGGTTAGATATCTTTTTTTGTAATAAATATTAAAATTATCTTTTATAAGCATCTTTAAAGCAGAATGATAATATTAATCATATTATCTTGCTTCTTGTTAATTTAATGAGTGTTACTAATTTATGAAATTAACCATTCTAACCCCAATTCAGCCAGTTTCCCTGTAGAAGGGATACCATTCTGGCTATCCCAACCCATCATCTGATAGCGCAGCTTTATTGCTTCTTTAAATTTTTCTTTATCAATGGCTCCTGTTCCATCAAGTATTCCTCCTTTAAAATTCCGAAAAAATACCTCAGGTAAGCTATCTTCTTTCGCAGTTAATCCTTCTCTTATATTAAAAGTCCTGGCCATATTGATTGATCTTTCGCTTAATTTCATTAATTCATACCAGGTAACCTTCCATCCTGTAATAGCTCTGATTAATTCTAATAGTTCCTCAAGAGTACCTACACTTCTTGGCACATAACCAAAATCGCATACACCTAAAATATCAAATAAAGACCATAATAGATCTAATTTTTTAAATAAACCTACTTTCTTAGGGCCAATATCAGTAACTTCAACGGCTTCAAGAATACCCAAACCAGCCGTTTCTTGTAAACCCCAACTTTCTTCATCAGTAAAAAAGGTGTCATGGGCTGCCTTCATATGATCAGCACCATAGTCAGATAAGGCATATTGAAGTCCAACACCTGTTTTAACTCGCGGATCATGCATGGGCACTTCCTGTCCTTTTACCTGATGTACAAATTTTTTTGATTGCTTGCCAATATTTTCAGAAGTTCTTAGACTTCCCCGGGAAAGAAGTTTTCCTATCCCTTCCTGATAAACAATTTTCTCAATCAACTCTAAAACTGCTTTTTTATTTCCGAATTTAAGATTAATTCCACCTGTGTCACTTTTTGTTAATAATCCTTCTTCATAACATTGCATGGCAAAGGCTATAGTCATTCCCATGGAAATTGTATCCACAGCATATTGATTACATAGCTGATTTGCTTTTGCAATGTAATCTAAGTCACTTACTCCACAAAGAGGACCCAAAGAAACCAGACTTTCATACTCAGGGCCACCCAGTTCAGGGTTAATTTTTAAAGAAACATCATTAGAACGGGCTAGTCTTTTACAGGCAATAGGACATGCATAACAAGTACCATTTTTTTCAAATATTTTTTTATGGTATTCTTCTGCAGATATCTTTTCGGATTCCTCAAAATGATTGTCAGACCAATTCCTGGTTGGCAGCCAACCTGCTTTCCTAGCCCCATCTATTACAGCGACTGTGCCTTGTTCTCTAAGGTCTCTGCTTAAGGGATTTTTCATTACTCTTGCAGTAATCTTTTTGGTTATTTCCCTTACTTTTTCGGGAAAATGCTCTTGAATATTGCTGCTTCCTCTCACTACAATTGCTTTTAATTTTTTTGATCCCATAACTGCTCCCAGTCCATTTCTACCATTAAAATGATGCAGTTCATTAACAATATTAGCAAAATATACCAAATTTTCTCCTGCAGGACCAATCTGGGCTATTCTTATTTTACTATCATCACATTCTTCCCTTAATAAATTTTGGGTTTCCAAGGTACCTTTCCCCCATAAATGTTGAGCATTCCTTATTTCTACCTGGCCATCTTTGATAAATAAATATACTGGTTTTTCTGCTATTCCCTTTATTACAACAGCATCAAACCCTGCTTTTTTAAGTTCCGGTCCCCAATAACCACCGGCTTCCGCCTCACCCTGGGCATTTGTTAATGGGGACTTTGCACATACTGTATAACGGTTAATCATTGGCGCCTTTGAACCTACTACTACACTGGTGGCAAAAATCAATATATTCTCAGGAGAAAATACTTCCGTTTTTGGTTTCATTTCTTTTAACATATAATATAGGCCAATACTTCTCCCACCCCAGTATTTTCTATAAAACTTTTCACCAGGATTTTCTATCCAATATTTTTGTTCGCTTAGATTAACATGCAAAATATTGCCACAGTAACCATAAGGCATAAAAAATATCCTTTCTAATTATCCAAAATTTATATTTTATTTTTTATTGTTTTTAGAATCTGTTGTGCTATTTTCTCTGCATCAAAGCCTAATTCCCTGGCAACCTGTTCCCCGGCACCGCTCTCTCCAAAACGACGAATAAAGATCCCCAATGACAAATTCGAAATAACTTCATACCACCCCTGTCCTGTAGTAGCTTCAATAACTACTTTCAATTTATCAGAATTCCCTAAAATATCAGCTTGGTATTCACGACCACTAATGGCAAAGGCTTCTCTGTCAGGTACAGAAATAACACGGCAGAAAATATTCTCCTGTTTTAAAATATTCTTAACCTGCAACGCAGTCTGAACCTCACTTCCGCTTGCTGCAATTGAAATTTCATATTTGTCCTTATTTTCCTTGATTACATAGGCTCCTTTTTTAAATTCATCCATATTAACCGGTACTCCAAGTTTTGGCAAATTCTGCCGGGAAAGAATTAAAGCAGTAGGACCATCTTTTCTTTCTAATATAACTTGCCATGCGGCTTTTACCTCTTCACTATCTGCAGGCCTGATGACTTTAAGGTTGGGAATAATTCTAAGAGATTCTACATGCTCAATTGGCTGGTGAGTAGGGCCATCTTCACCAACATAAACTGAATCGTGAGTAAATATGTATATTACCGGCAAACCCATCATTGCAGCTAACCTGATAGATGGTCTCATGTAATCAGAAAAAACCAAAAAAGTAGAGCAATAAGGTCGAATACCTTTGTGTAAAGACAGACCATTACAAATAGCCCCCATAGCATGTTCTCTAACTCCAAAACGAATATTTCTGGCATTAAAATTACCTTTTTGCAACTCAGGGAGGCCATCCAGATAGGTTTTAGTAGAAGGTGAAAGGTCAGCAGAACCTCCAATCATATAAGGTATTTCTTCCGCTATCTTATTTAGTATTTTTCCTGAAGCACTCCTGGTGGCAATTTTTTCTTCAAAAATAATCTCCGGAAATTTTATATTTTCCGGAACATCAAGATTGATTCCCTTATCCCATTCCTTTCGTTTTTCGGGGAACTGTTGGGACCAGCTTTCAAAAATACCATTCCACTTTTTTCTTTCTTCTGTACATTTCTGTAAGTTTTTATCGAAATATTCTTTTACTTCTCCGCTTACATAAAATGTCTTATCAACTGGTAAGCCAATCTTTCTTTTCAGTCCCTCAATTTCTTCTTTTCCCAATGGTTCCCCATGGGCAATATGGCTATCCTGTTTTGTGGGAGCTCCAAAACCTATATGCGTTTTTGCAATAATCAGTACAGGTTTTTCCTCATTTTCTTTGGCTTTCATTAAAGCCATTCTAAGTTCATCAATATTATGTCCATCAATATCTTCAATAACCTGCCAGTTATAAGCACGATATCGTTCAGCAACTGATTCGGTAAAAGTCACATCGGTTCCACATGCTAATGAAATACAATTTTTATCATAGATTACAATTAATTTTCCAAGTCCAAGGTGTCCAGCCAAAGAAGCAGCTTCAGAGGTAATACCCTCCATCATACATCCATCGCCAGCCAGAACATATGTATAGTGATCAACAATTTTAAATTCTTCTGTATTGAACCTGCTGGACAATATCTTTTCAGCAATTGCCATTCCAACTCCGTTAGCCAATCCCTGCCCAAGTGGCCCGGAAGTAGTTTCAACCCCGGGTGTAATTCCATATTCCGGATGGCCTGGAGTTTTAGAATTAAGCTGTCTGAATTTTTTTATATCCTCTAAGGTTACCTCGTAACCGGATAAATATAATAATGAGTACAATAAAGCCGATCCATGGCCAGCTGACAGAATAAAACGGTCTCTGTCAGTCCAATTCGGTTCTTTTGGATCATATTTAAGAACTTCACCAAATAAAACTGCACCAATTTCAGCACATCCTAATGGCAACCCAGGATGTCCAGAGTTGGCTTTCTCGATCATATCCACTGACAAACCTCGTACAATATTTGCAACATCTTTTAGCATTATTAATGCCTCCCACGTTTTATATTTATTCTATTCAATTTTTAATCTTTTATAATTCTGTCTATCCTATTAAGTATATAATTATTAACTATATTATTCAACAAGTCCCTGCTCGGTACGACTTATTATTTCATCCTGGAGATCTTTGTTAAGGTTGTTAAAGAAATCACTATACCCGGCTACTCTCACAATAAGATTTTGGTAATTCTCCGGGTTAAGCTGAGCAGCCTTTAAGATTTCAGTATCTATCACATTAAACTGTATGTGGTGACCGCCAAGCTTAAAATAAACCTTGATAAGTTGTGCCAGGCTATTCAGTCCTTTTTCTCCTTCAATTATTGAAGGAGAAAACTTTTGATTCAAAAGAGTCCCACCGGTTCTAACATGATCCATTCTGGCAGCCGATATAATAACAGCAGTCGGGCCTTTCTTATCTGCACCTTGGGCAGGGGAAATCCCTTCTGATAATGGTTTATTTGCTTTCCTTCCATCAGGAGTTGCCCCAACAACAGAACCAAAGTAGATATGGCAGGTAGTTGGCAACATATTAATATGATAATAGCCTCCTTTGGTATTTTTACGCCCATCTACTTCCCTAAAAAAGGTATCAAATACATCTTGCATAATACTATCAGCATATTCATCATCATTGCCGTATTTGGGAGAATGATTCTTTAATATATTCCAAATTTCTTTTTCTCCTCTAAAGTTTTGTTTTAAAATTTCCACTAAAGTTCTCATTGTAACACTACTATTATCATAAACATGATGCTTAATTGCAGATAGGCAATCAGTTATAGTCCCAATCCCTACTCCCTGTATATAACTGGTATTATAACGTGCTCCACCGTTATTATAATCCCTGCCTCTTTTAATACAATCATCTATAATTATAGAAAGAAAAGGAGATGGCATAATAGAGGCATATAATTGTTCAATTATATGGTTTCCTTTCACTTTTATATCTACAAAATAATGAAGCTGTTCCTTGAATGCTGAAAACAATTGCTTGAAATTAACAAAGTTTTCAGGGCTTCCCGTATTGATTCCTATTATTTTACCTGTTTGAGGGTCTTTACCATTGTTCAGAGTAATTTCCAGTATCTTGACCAGGTTAAGATAACCAGTTAAAATATATGCTTCTTTTCCAAAAGCCCCGGTTTCTACACAACCACTGGTTCCACCTTCCCTTGCATCAGCAATATCCTTACCTTGTCTGAGCATTTCAGATATCACTACATCTGCATTAAAGACCGAGGGCTGTCCCCAGCCTTTTCTGATTATTTCACAAGCACGTTTTAAAAAGTAGTCTGGATTTTTTTGACTAAACTGGATATTAGTACTTGGCTGCAATAATCTCATCTCATCAATGACATCCAGGATAATGTAGGTAACTTCATTCACAGCATCTTCTCCGGTTGGGGTTAATCCACCATTATTGATATTAGCAAAATCAGTATATGTACCACTTTCTGCCAGGGTAACACCGACTTTTGGGGGAGCCGGCTGATTATTAAATTTAATCCAGAGACACTCTAATAACTCTTTTGCTTTTTCTCTATTCAGGTCACCTGCTTTTAAGTCATTATGGTAAAAAGGATACAAATGCTGGTCTAAATGACCTGGGCTAAAAGAATCCCAGGTATTTAGTTCGCTGATAACTCCAATATGTACAAACCAGTACATCTGTAGTGCCTCATGGAAATTTCTGGGTGCATGCGCCGGAACCTGCCTGCATATATCTGCAATTTTTAACAGTTCCTTTTTTCGAATCTCAGCATGTTCAGTTTTGGCTTTTTCCTCCGCTTTCCTGGCATAACGCTCACCTAATGTTATTATGGCATCACAACAGATAGCCATAGCTTTAAGCTGATTCAATTTTTGAAAAACATGCTCATCATTTTGATAATCAAGATTATTTATCTGTTCTATAATTTCCTGTTTAAAACCCAGAAATCCCTTCTTGTATATCTTACCATCTGCCACAGTATGTCCTGGTGCCCTTTGCTCCATAAATTCAGTAAAAATTCCTGCCTCATAACAATCTTTCCATTCTTTATCCATCATTTCAAAAAGTTGATATCGGATAGATCTTTTTCTCCAAAATGGAATTATTAATTCTTCCTGTATCTTTTTAACATCATCATTTACCGCAAATGAAATCCTTTCTCTGTTGGCAATCATATCTAAATCCTCAATTGTATGACAGCATAATTCAGGATATGTTGGCGTTCCGCAGGCAGAACTCCCCCTTTCACCTACAATTAATTCTCCTTCTTCAATGTTAATGGTCTTCTTTTCTAATATATATTTAAAGGATAAAGCCCTTAAGATAGGAATAGTTACCGTTCCAGAATATTTCTGGTAAGCCTCAGTCAAAAGTCTTGCTCTCTGAATATCAATATATGGTTGGGTAGTCAAGCTTATGTTTCTTAATTTTTCAATTCTGGGGTTCACTTTTTATCCTCCAATAATAGCATAGATATTATTCTGAAAAAATATCTGTTGTAATTTTGTAATATGTTCATTTTTATTTGTGGATATGTTTTTAAGCCTGTTCTTTATCTGCAGTCTGGCAAATTTTTCAATGCCCATCCTGTGAAAAGGCAATAAACTGACTTTTTCTAACCTTAAGGAATTCATTAATTCTGCTATTGCTCTAATATCTTTGCAGGAATCATTAATTTTTGGTATTACAGGTACTCGAATCTCAATATGGCTTGTTTTCTTTGATAACCTTCTCAGATTATCTATTATGAGACTGTTTTGCACCCCGGTATATTTTTTATGAGTTTTTTCATCTATTACCTTAATATCATATAACCATAAATCAACCATATCTGCAATTCTTTCAAAATAAACCCATGGAACATGTCCACATGTATCTATTACAGTACTAATTTCCATTTTTTTGCATTCAGAAAGTAATTGTTCTAAAAAATGAATCTGTACCATTGGCTCTCCACCGGAAAAAGTAACTCCCCCTCCGGATTCCTGGTAAAATATTAAATCCTTTCTGATTTCGGCAATTACCTGCCCCACATTGAATTTACTACCGGATATTTCTCTGGCGATAGCCGGACAAATATTAACACAATACCCGCAAGCCAGGCATTTATTTTTATCAGTATAGGGATATTTGTCTTTTATTGTAATAGCATTCTGGGGACACTGGGAGATACATTGATAACATTGAATACAGTTATTGAAATTAAACAATATTTCAGGTTGATCCAACCAGCTTTCAGGATTATGACACCACCAGCATCTTAATGGACAACCTTTTAAAAAAACGGTCGTACGAATACCAGGCCCATCATGAATGGCAAATCTTTTAATATCAAACACTAATCCACTATTCATATTAAAACTCATCTTACCAATTATACTATAAAATATTGCTTAATAATCCTGTTTAGTTATTTCAACCTGACTTATATCGTCTATTTCGCCCAATCGAACCTTCACGATTTCCCTGTGAGAAGTTGGAACATTTTTACCGACATAATCTGCTCGGATAGGAAATTCACGGTGGCCTCTATCGATTAACACGGCAAGCTGGATGGAGTTAGGTCTACCCAAATCAACAATTGCATCCATTGCTGCCCTTATAGTTCTTCCGGTATAAAGTACATCATCAACTAAAAGTATTTTTTTCTCCCCTATTTGAAAAGGAATCTCGGTTTTCACAACTATTGCATCTGGTTTTTTGTCCTTTAAATCATCCCGGTAAAGTGTAATATCGAGAACCCCCACCTGTATTCTCACCTTTTCTATATTGTATATATGGAGAGCTATTCTTTTAGCTAAATATTCCCCTCTTGTTTTAATTCCAATTATGCCTAAATCCTCTACGCCTTTGTTTTTCTCAATAATTTCATGAGAAATTCTGAGCAATGTCCTATCAATATCCATCTTATTCATTATAATAGATGATTGTTGAGAATATTCCATTTTTAGCTCCTTCAAATTACTATTAAATCCTTTTACAAGACTATTATTGTATTATTGAATATTCGTTAAATTCATGAAAACAATATATGTATTTTATTATATAAAAATAAGTGATTGATTAACAACCTTAATTCCAGGTTTTTTAGAATTAATAAAGAAAATTTATTATTAATTATTTATTTACTATGGAATATTATTATACAGATTGTAGATATCAGGCTTTTAATTATTCTATTCCTGTCTTTTAAAAATGATATGGCAATGTGGCTGTTATTATTATTAACAGGATAAGCAAAATAGTGCTAAATTCATTTCTGTAACTCCTTCCTGATGATCTATTAGTTATAAACAATGCAATAATATTTAAATTTTTTTAAAATAGTGGAAACCTGTTACTCTTTTTATGATCTAAAGTAAAAAAATCCTGGTAGTTATTCTTACCGGTCCGGTTATTGATAAAATCCAGATGTTGCTTTAATACTCATTTTGCCACTTATCCCACTGGATAAGAAAAATTACTCTGCCGCCATTTAAATGCTAATATTCTGTTACTTCCCATGTAAAGTATAGCAAAAGTTGAGGGATTTTTTTTCGGGGAGATTTTAATATTTTTTGTCACTTGGTAATAATATCTTTTAGGATATTTTCACTTATATTTCTATGCTGGCTTATTTTTCCTTTTATTTTGCGATATTCATTAAAATACCCGCTTGAAATAATTTCTCCTGTATTCTTGAAATTCCGATAAATAGCAGCCTATGACATACCTGTTCTATCAGCAATATTTCTTATGGTTAAATTAAAATAATCTTTTTGGTGTATTATTTCTAAGGCAACAGATAGTATTTTGTTCCAGCGTTTTGATGGATTAAGACATTTCTATATTTTATCCTGTTGTTCAAATATAATAATATTAATTAACATTAACTTATATTTCAAAAACAATTGCAAGCTATTTATTTATTCTTGTCAAGTCTTCCAAATATACTTAATTAACTACAGAAAAAGCTTCTTCCAAAACATCCATAGATTCTTCTATTTGTTCATCAGTAATAACCAGGGAAGTTAATATTCTGATAATATTCTTATTAATACCGGCAGTGGGAAGTAATACACCATGCTTTAAGCAGTACTGTACTATTTTTACTGTTTCTTCTGTGGCGGGATTTTTATTTTGGCGGTCTTTTACCAGCTCTAAAGCAGTCATAGCTCCTAATCCCCTGACATCCCCGGCCAAAGGATATTTATTCTGTATAGTATTAAATCGTCTTTTAATCACTTCCCCGATTTCCAAAGCGCGTTTCAGCAAATCTTCCTGTAAAATAACCCGGATGACTTCCTTTGCAACCTGACAGCAAACCGGATTTCCTACATAAGTCCCTCCAATACTGCCTCCGGGCAATTCATCGGTTACTCTCTTACTTGCAATTACTGCAGAAAGAGGTAGTCCTGATGCAAGAGATTTTGCTAAACAGACAATATCCGGTTCAATTTTCCAGTTTTCAATGGCGAAAAATTTTCCCGTTCTTCCCATCCCACACTGTATTTCATCAGTTATCATGAGTATCCCGTACTTATTACACAATTCTCGAATATGCTCTAAAAAGCCTTTTACCGGAATATTAAATCCTCCTTCTCCCTGAATAGGCTCAATAACAATTGCTGCAATTGTTTCCGGATTGACCAGCCCTTTCATGATATTCTCAAATTCTGATATTTCAATAGAATGACGGTAGGAATTTGGATAGGGAAGGCGATATACCTCAGGGGCAAAAGGTCCGAATTTATACTTATAAGGAAAGGCTTTGTGAGTCATCGTCAGGGTAAGCAATGTTCTTCCATGAAAACAGTTTTCAAAGACAATAATTCCCGATCTTCCGGTAAACCCCCTGGCAACCTTTACTGCATTTTCAATTGCTTCGGCACCACTATTAAACAGGGCAACACTCTTTGGTTCACCACCAGGGGCAAGCTGGCTTAGTCTTTGGCATAACATGACAAAAGATTCATATGGCACAGCGGTAAAATCTGTATGAATAAAATGATTGACCTGTTCTTTTATGGCAGAGATGATGGCGGGATGAGAATGACCTAATGCTAAACAACCCCATCCCCCGGTCAAGTCAATAAAAGTATTACCATCTACATCGGTAACCAGTGCTCCTTCTCCGAAATCTATGTATCCCGGAGACAGGGATTCTCCCATTGGCTTAAAAACATATCTTTCTCTTATTACAGCAAGCTCTCTTGATTTCGGTCCAGGTATGTCAGTCTTTATAGAGATGAATTTTTTCATTTTTGCATCTCCTTTAATTATATTTATTTTTGTAACCTTATCCCGAATTCAGATTAGAACTTGTATTGTATTTTAACTACCTAATGTTGCAACCATTACGGCTTTGATAGTATGCAACCTGTTTTCAGCTTCATCAAAAACAACAGAATGTTTACTGCGAAATACTTCGTCAGTTACCTCCATCGATTCTAATCCATATTTTTCAAAAACTTCTTTACCAATAGCAGTATTGGTATCATGGAAAGAAGGCAGACAATGCATAAATATAACATCCGGATTATGAGTATTATTTATCATGTCCATATTAACCTGGTAATCTCTCAACAATTTTATTCTATCAGCCATCTGGCTTTCTTCTCCCATGGATACCCAAACATCAGTATATATAGCATCAGCTCCTTCAACCCCTGTTGTGATATTATCAGTAACCTTAATTCTGGCTCCTGATTGTTCTGCTCTTTTATCTGCATCTTTGACTAATCCCTTGTCCGGATAAAGGGTCTCAGGTGCAACGACTCTAAACTCCATTCCCATAATTGAAGAAGCCATAAGCAGGGAATTCGCCATATTATTTCTTCCATCCCCGACATAAACCAGAACAGTATTCTCTAAAGGTTTTTTCACATTTTCCATTACAGTCATCAGATCAGCTAAAACTTGAGTAGGATGATAAAGGTCCGTCAAACCATTCCATATTACCCCACCTGAATATTTTGCCAGAGTCTCCACTGATTCCTGCCTAAAACCACGAAACTCAATTCCGTCATAATAACGTCCAAGCACCCTGGCAG
The DNA here is from genome assembly GCA_028703475.1 of Atribacterota bacterium. Lineage (NCBI taxonomy): Bacteria > Pseudomonadati > Atribacterota > Atribacterota bacterium. The sequence continues at coordinate 18,018 of JAQVMU010000007.1, forward strand.
TATCTTCCATTGATTCTTTTTTACCCATTTGCGACCCTGTTGGCCCAAGGTAAGTAATATTAGCCCCCTGGTCAAAAGCAGCTACCTCAAATGCACATCTGGTTCTGGTAGAATCTTTTTCAAATATCAAGGCAATATTCTTTCCTTTTAATCTTTGTCTTTCTGTCCCGGCATATTTTGCTTTCTTTAACTCTATTGCCAAATCCAACAAAAACAGGATTTCTTTTTTTGAAAAATCTTTCAATGTAATTAAGTTGCGGTTTCTTAAATTAACTGGCATAATTATCCTCTTTCTTTTATCGGCCTCTTATTAGTCAGGGAAATGAATTAAAACTATATTAGTTACTATTTACCTCTATTTACTTAAAGAATAAAACAAATAATAAACAAAGTCAATCTGGCTAATACCTTTTTTATGTGGTAAAAAAATGATCATATCTGAAATAATATTTAAAACTGATGAACAAAAATGCCACTTCTTATTTTCGGCTCAAACCATGTTGATTTTGGGGGCATAATTTTTCCTTCATCGGAAACCTGCAGTACTTCTTTAATAGAAGTTGGAAAAATAGTAAAGGCAATATCTGCTCCCTGGTCTATCTTTTGTGATAATTGCTTCAAAGAATCTGTACCACCAATAAATTCAATATTTTTATTTTTTTGAGGATCATCAATACCTAAAAGTGGTCCTAAAACATAATCCTGTAGTATAGAAACATCCAAATCATCAATTATAGTTCGATCTATCTTATTTTCTTTATTTAATTTGAAAAATAACTTATACCATTGGCCTTTCAAATTCATACCAAACTCATGTTTTTTGCCAGGCAAAAATGGTTTATTCATAGAAATGTTCTTCACTTGAAAAATTTCTTTTAATTTATCCAAAAATAAATTGGCAGAAAATCCTGTTAATTTTTTTATCAACCGATGGTACCCTAAAATCTGAATTTGATCATGTGGTAATAGCACAGCTGGAAAATAAGAGTATTCTCCTTTTTTTAAAGCTGGTATTTCTTCTTTTTCTTTTCTTAGCCTTTTTGCGACCTCTGCTGCCGCAGCAGCACGGTGATGTCCATCGGCAATATACACAAATGGTATTTCTTTAAAAGCATTCTTTAATGATTTAATTGTATCTTCTTTATCAATTTTCCAGCATTTGTTTTTTACCTCATCTTCTTCGGAGATAAAATCATAAATTTTATTTTCAACTGTCATTGAATTTTGCAGAATTTCACCTACCCGAAAATTACTCTTATAAACTGTGAAGACACATCCAGTATGGGCTCGTACATTATAGATATGTTCAACTCTTCCCTGCCAGGCTCTTAACCTGATTTTTTCATGTTGTTTTATTATTCCTTTTTCATAATCATCTACCGTAAGACATGCTACAATTCCGGTTCTACAATAAAAACCATTAATTTGCTGATAAATATAAAAACAAGGTTTTGAATCTGTTTTCATTACTCCCTGTTCTATCATATTTGTTAAATTCCTGGCAGCTATCTCTGTAGCATTTCTTTGAGATAATACTTCTTCCCCGGATACAAGTGCTTCCGGTTTTATTACTCTTAAAAAAGAACAAGGATTTCTCTTAATTATTTCAACAGCTTTTTCACGACTCACAACATCATAAGGAGGAGAATTAACAAGGGATACCTTTTCCCCTACAGGCCTTAATGCTTTAAAAGGACTTATTTCAACCATTAAACTTCCTTCCTGGAAAACTCTTTATCATTCTTATACTCTTCAATTATACTCAAAATTTGTTGTCCTATCCGATACTGTGCTTCTTTAGTAGATCCACCAACATGAGGGGTTACAGAAATTTTTTCGTGCTGTATCAATTCAAAATTATCGCACGGTTCATGAATATAAACATCAACACCTGCTCCTGCAATTCCTCCGTTATCCAGGGCTTTCAACAGTGCCTTTTCGTTTACCAGATTACCCCGGGCAGTATTAATTAAAAAAGCGCTTTTTTTCATCTTTTTCAGTTCCGGTTCATCAATTAGATAATTTCCATTATCACTGGCAGGAACATGCAATGAAATAAAATCTGATTTTTCCAAAACTTCCGATAGGGTTGCAAACTTCCAATCCGGATTACTGTTAATAGGTCCCATAATATCAGTATATGTTATCCTCATACCCAGCACGCTGGCTTTTTGGGCTAAAAGCTGTCCTATTCTTCCCATTCCTACTATCCCTAAAATTTTTCCACTTAGTTCGATACCTTCACAGAGTTTTTTTGCCCATTTTCTCTCCCGCATGGTTAAGTTTGCAGGCACCATTCTTCTGGCCAGTGTAAACATATGGGCAAGTACCAGTTCGGCTACTGCTGAGCTACTCGCTTCAGGAGTATTTAAAGCTGTTATCCCTCTCTTTTTGGCATAAGCTACATCTATATTATCCATACCGACGCCTGCTCTTATAATAAGTTTGAGCACTCCGGTATCAGCTGCAGCATCAATAACCTCCCTGGTTACTTTTGTTGCTGAGCGTATGATTAGAATCTCGTTTTCCCTCACTTCCTTTAATAATGTATCCGGTTTATCAGGATTATCCCTGACAATAAAATTTCTTTCCTTTAACTCCTCAATTAAACCCGGGTCAACTTTATCTTTTATGAGGATTGTAATCATCTTTTATACCTCCTTTTTCAGGATTTCATCAATAACAGCCAATAGTTCTTCTATTTCTTCAATAGTGATGTCACCCATGTGAGCAATCCTGAATGTTTTCTCTTTTAACTTTCCATAGCCATTTGAGATGGCAAAACCCTTCATTCCTAAGATTTGATTAAGTTGCTGTACACTGATTCCCCGAGTATTTTCTATACATGTAACTGTATTGGAAGCATACTCTTCCTCAGGGAACAGTTTAAAATTATCATTAGCCCATTTTCTTACTATATTTGCCATCGCCATGTGCCTTTTAAACCGGTTTTCCATCCCTTCCTCAAAGATTAAATCTAACTGGTAATCCAAAGCAAACATATGAGAAAGAGAGGGAGTAGAAGGATACTGGTAATCCTTTTTTTTCATATATTCATATAGTTTTAATAAATCAAAATACATACCCCGGTATTTAACTTCTCTTGCCGCACTTATGGCTTTTTCGGAAATAGAGCATAAAGAAAGCCCTGGAGGTAATCCTAAACATTTTTGGCTTGAAGAAATACAAATATCAATACCCAGCTCATCTACCGGAATTGAAACTCCCCCTAAAGAGCTGACTGTATCAACACAGAATACTATCCCAGGATACTTTCGCATAACATCTGCTATTTCATTGATTGGATTCATTACCCCGGTAGATGTTTCATTATGAGTAATAGTAACAAGGTCGTATTCCCCACTTTTAATTACCTCATCTACCATAGCCCCTCTGGTCGGCTGGCCATATTCAACTTTAAAACAGTCTGCTTTAACTTGATTGGCTAAAGCCATTTCATACCATCTTTCACCAAAAGAACCACATGAAAAGACTGCCGCTTTCTTTCTGGTACAGGAACGGATAGCACCTTCCATCAATCCACTTCCTGATGATGTAGAAAGAAGTATTTCGCTGTCCGTAAACATCAGCTTTTGTAATTTCCGGCTAATTGACCGTTGTAAATCAGATGCTTCTTTGCCCCGATGGCCAATAAGAGGAGTAGACATCTTCTTTAATACAATGTCTTTTACTTCTGTAGGTCCTGGAATAAATAACTTTATCTGCATATATTTTACCATCCTTGTTTTTTCTTCTACTAATAAAAAACCCCAGTAGTTTATTATAAACTACTGGGGACGATGTTCTCTTCGCGGTGCCACCCCAATTTAGCTTAATTTGTCAAAACAACAAATAAAAATAAGCAATAAATCTGAGCCCTTCTTTTATATAACGCTTTCAGCGGTTTGAGGTAATCAGGTTTCCTTTATCTCAAACTATATTCAGATGGATTTCAGTCAATTCCCTGCTGATTTTTCACCTGTTTTCAGCTCTCTGAAAAAAAATTATGACTTACTGTTCTGAATTTCTGTCTTTTTATTTATTATTGAATTAATAATTGCCTAATAAAATAGCACTTTAGAGATATATTGTCAACTAAAAATATAAACATTGTGAATTAAAAATTAAAAGTGCACACTTTTTTAAATGATTCCAACTTTAAACTATTAATATAATTAATGTTTAAAACAACGATGTCCTGTGAAAACCATAATCATGCCCAGATTATTTACAGCTTTAATAACCTCATCATCCCTCTTGGAACCCCCGGGTTGAATTATTGCCCTGATGCCTGCCTTTCCTGCTTCTTCAATTCCGTCTGAAAAAGGGAAAAAAGCGTCAGAAGCTAAATAACTCCCACTAGCCAGTTTCCCTGCCTTTTGTACGGCAATTTTGACTGAATCTACTCTGCTCATCTGCCCTGCTCCCACACCAACTAATTGTTTATTAATTGACAGAACTATTGCATTTGATTTTACATGTTTTACAATTTTCCATCCTAATAGTAGTTCTTTTAACTCTTCCGGAACAGGTTTTTTTTCTGAAACAATTGTTAAATCATTTTCTGTAATGTTTTTTAAATCCCTATCCTGTAATAAAAAACCACCGGATACCTTCTTTATATCCTTCACATATCTGTCCTGAATACGTAGATCTCCAACCTGTAATAGCCGTCGATTCTTTTTGACTTTCAATATTTTCAGTGATTCCTGGCTATAAAAAGGAGCTACAATGGCTTCCACAAATGGTGTTTTATCTATCAATATGGCTAATTTTTCTTCCACTCTGCGATTAATACCTATAATACTTCCATAAGCAGATAGTGGGTCACCCTCATATGCTTTCTGATAGGCTTCTTCAATAGTATCCGCTGTAGCCAGTCCGCAGGGATTGGTATGTTTGATAAAAGTAACGGTGGGCTCATCAAAATCCTTTACAATTGCCATAGCTGCTTCCAAATCAACCAGATTATTGAAAGAAAGTTCCTTTCCGCTCAATAATTGGGCATTACCCAAATTTGCCTCTTCTACTATACTTTCACTATAAAAAGCGGCTTTTTGATGAGGGTTTTCTCCATACCTTAAATCTTCAGATTTTTTCCCGCCTAAAACCAGGTATTCAGGAAATGTACTTTCATTTGGCAGTATCTTCCTGGGCAAATATTTTGCAATCAAACTATCATAATAAGCGGTATGTTGAAATACTTTTACCGCCAGTTTTTCACGGGTGGATAAAGAAGTATTTCCATCAAAGCTTTCAAGTTCTTCCAAAATAACCTTATAGTCATCCGGGTCTACTGCAACTGTGACATCCTGATAATTTTTTGCTGATGCCCTTAACAATGAAGGTCCCCCGATATCAATATTTTCTATGGCATCTTCCAGAGAAACATCTTCTTTAAGTATAGTTTTTTCAAAGGGGTATAGATTGACAATAACTATCTGAATAGGGCTTATCTTCTGCTCCTGTAATTGTCTCTGATGTTCCGGATTATTGCTTTGGGCTAATAAACCGCCAAAAATAACCGGGTGTAAAGTTTTTACCCTGCCATCTAAAATTTCTGGAAATCCGGTCAAATCTGAGATTAATGTCACATTTATTCCTGATTCCTTTAATTTTTTTGCTGTTCCACCAGTAGAAATTATTTCATAACCTGCTTTGTTTAATCCTTTAGCTAATTTAACAATTCCTGTCTTATCAGAAACACTAATAATTGCTCTTTTTTGTTTTTCCACTTTTAATTCCCCTTTTTTTATTAATTACTATATGTTTTAAAAAATCTCCAGAAACTATAATCCCTTTTTCCCAATATCCTTTCGATAATACTTATTCTCAAATTCTATCTGTTCCAGGCCATCATAAGCGCTCTTGATAGCCTCGGATAAATTATCTGCCCATGAAGTAACACCTAAAACTCTTCCACCGGCAGTAATAATTTTTTGATCATCTTTTTTAGTCCCTGCATGAAACACTATAATATCATCCCTATCTGCTAATTTCTCTAAACCATGAATAGTTTTACCTTTTTCATATTCTCCGGGATATCCTGCAGAAGCCAAAACAACACAAGCCGAGGCTTGATCAATCCATTCAATATGAACCTTATCTAAATTCCCATTGATTACCGCCTGAATTATCTGAATTAAATCAGTTTTCAAAGAAGGAAGGATTACCTGTGTTTCCGGATCACCAAAACGGGCATTAAATTCCAACACTTTTGGACCATCAGAAGTAAGAATCAGACCTGCATACAAGACTCCTTTAAAAATTCTTCCTTCCTGAGCCATACCACTAATAGCGGGTTTAAATACATGTTCGAGAACCCATTTGCGGGTATCCTCTTCAAAAAATGCAACCGGTGAATAGGCTCCCATTCCACCGGTATTTGGCCCTTTGTCTCCTTCATTCAGCTTTTTATGATCCTGGGATGTAATCATGGGGACAATATTTATACCATCACTAAAAACCAGCATTGATACCTCTTCCCCGGCTAAATATTCTTCAATTATGATTTTATTGCCTGCCTGTCCATACTTTCTTTCCTTCATAATATGCGTTATTGCCTCTTCTGCCTGATTGAAGTTCTCAACAATAAAAACTCCCTTACCTGCGGCTAAACCATCTGCTTTTATTGCTAAAGGAAATGATTGTTTTTTTGAGTGAAAAATCGCTTTTTTATCATCATCAAAAACCTTGTACTTAGCAGTAGGAATAGAGTATTTATTCATAAGATACTTGGCAAAGACTTTACTGGATTCTATTTCAGCCGCTTCTCTGGTTGGACCAAAAATTGGATAACCATGTTCCTGAAACAGGTTAACAATCCCCAAAGACAAGGGTATTTCTGGTCCAACTATAGTCAAATCTATTTTTTTGTCATGAACGATTTTCAATAACCCTATAAAATCTTCTACCTCCACATTTATACATTCTGCAAGAGAATCTATGCCTGCATTACCCGGAGCACAATAAATCTTATCTACTTGCGGACTTTTAGCTAATTTCCAGATAATTGCATGCTCCCGTCCACCATTGCCAATAACTAATACTTTCAAAGCAATACCTCACATATTATTTTTTTATTAATTGAATTTGATTTAAGCCATACTCTCATATTTTACCTATAAACATTTAATCATGCAAATTATTACTAAACCACTCTACAGTCTTTTTCAGACCCTCCTCTATATTGTATTCAGCTTTCCAATCAAGATATTCTCTTGCCTTTTGACAATTGAGAATATTTTTCCTTAAGTCCCCGGACCTGGGAGGTCCATATTCAGGTTCCGCGGTAAATCCTATTATTTTTTTTAGATGGTAAAATAACTTGTTTACTGATATCCCCTGGCCTGTTCCAATATTAAAAGAATTAAAACCAGGTATAATAATTTGTTTTTTTAACTCTGCCCCTGTTGTTTTCTGGAATTTCTTTATAGATGATAAACAGGCATTGGCAACATCTTCTACATAGACATAATCTCTTATATACTCACCATCTCCATTTATAACAGGTACTCTATTGTTTAACATTTTTTGAATAAAAATAGCAATTACACCGGCTTCACCGTAAGGATCCTGTCTCGGCCCGTAAACATTTCCATAACGGAGAGCAATATAATTTAATCCATAATAACTCTGGTAAAATTTTAAATAATACTCTGAAGTCATTTTTGCAATACCATAGGGTGAACTGGGAGAAAATTGAACATTTTCATATATTGGTAATTTTTCCGGTTCACCATATACTGTCCCTCCACTTGAAGCAAATACAATTCCCTTTAACTTATTTTTTTCGGCACTTTCCAGGATATTAAGTAATCCAATAATATTATTCTGCGCGTCCTCTTTAGGGTTTCTAACAGAATAAGAAACGCTAATCTGTGCAGCAAGATGACAGGCATAATCCGGTTTTTCAAGATCAATTATTCTGCTTATTTCGTTCCCTGTGATATCAACAAAATAATTTTTTGCCTTTTTATTTACATTTTTTTCCTTACCACTGGATAAATTATCAATAACAATCACTTTATAATTATTTTCCAGCAATAAGTCTACTAAATGTGAACCAATGAAACCGGCACCGCCTGTGACAAGAATTGTTTCTTTTTTGGAACTATTCATGATAATCCTTTCTTATTTAACAAAACCCCATATTTTTTATTGACTTTCATATTTATGGATAAAAGAATATTATAAGAATTTATTTTAAAGAAAATTTTAACACGCACATCCACACCATAGTATTATACTAAAAAACTTCATAACTTAAATAACGCAGCAAACTGTTAAGTGACCCGGTCGGATAAAGAAATAGGTTATCGGGAATTTTAATTCGTTCTTCAAAGATAGCACCTGCTTTTTTTAATTCCTGGGCAGTTTTTTCATTTTTAAACATTTGGACCAAAATTTGCTCTTTTGCAAATAATAATGCACTGTGTTGAATTGAACGGGGCTTGTTTTTGGTATATCCTAAATAGCTGAAAAAAAGAGAATTTGGATTTGTTGTATGTCTTTGTTTTGAGATAACCGTAATTATATGAGGACGCATTTCATCTTTAGCGGAATCGATATTCGGTAATCTTTTTAGACGATGATGGTAATCTATATAAGTATGGGAACTGTCTATAATTTCAATATTAACATCCAGTTCCTGTTTACAGCTTTTTACTAAAAACTGATTTATATCAACTCCTTCTTCTAATTTTCCACCAAAGGCAGCAAAAGAAGCCTTTCTCTTATTATCCTGGTTTATCCATTCTTTTGTATCTTTCAAGCCAAAAACAAATTGATTTTCAAATTTTAAAAAAACTGAAACATAAATATCAAAATGACCTTCTACTTGTGATATTTTTTCAACAAAATCATTGATCCAGGTTCTATTCAATCGAATATCTCCTTTCTCTTTTTTTATTATAATAAACTATGAGAGATAGGCATTTGAAACATATTGCAATACCATCCGATGTGTATTAAAAAAAGATGCATTAATAGCAATGCAATGTCTCATGATATTATTCCACCTTTCTCTCTCATGATAATATGCCGGTATAATTTTCGTCTCTAACTTCTGGTACAGGGAATCGGCTTCCTCCTGATCAATACTCTCATAATCAGCCGCTGAACCGATAGACCATCCGGTTATTCCTTCAATATATCCTTCTACCCACCATCCATCCAGGATACTGAAACTAGGTACCCCATTATGTGCTGCTTTCATTCCTGAAGTACCTGATGCTTCTTTTGGTTTTCTGGGTGTATTTAGCCATAAATCTACTCCACCGGTTAAAAGCTTTCCTAAGTCCATGTCATAGTTTTCTAAATAAATAATTTTTATATGTTTACTTGTTTTGTTGGACTCAGATATAATATTTTGTATCAATTCCTTACCTGAATAATCCTTCGGATGTGCCTTACCGGCAAAAACAAGCTGTATTTCTCCCTTTTCTCTTGCAATGTTGAATAATCTATCAGGGTTATGAAAAATTAAATTAGCCCGTTTATAAGCAGTGGCACGTCTCGCAAAACCAATTGTAAAAATATCTTCTTTAAAATCAGAATGATGTGTTTTATTAATATAATCAATCAGATCTTTTTTTGCCTTCTGATGAGCATCCCATACCTCATTATTTGGAATATTAAGTGCATACCTTAAACTAAATGGGTCTAACTTCCAACCAGGCATATACTGGTCAAAAAGGTCAGAAAAATATTTATTTGTCCAGGTGGCAGAGTGAATACCATTGGTAATAGAATCAATGTGATATCCCGGGAACATTTCCCTTGAAACCATTCCATGTCTTTTTGCTACACCGTTAATGTAATGGCTAAGATTTAATGCCAGCTGAGTCATATTTAACCTTTCTGATCCACCAAGATCTCTTAGCATATTAAACGGAATTGGTTCTCCAAGAACCTGCTTCACCAAATCATAGGAAAATTTATCCATTCCTGCGGGAACCGGTGTATGTGTAGTAAAAACACATTTGTTCTTTACAATATCAAGATTACTTTGATTTGATACAATATCTACATGGTTATTGAGTAGCTCTAATACCAATAAGCTGGCATGGCCTTCGTTCATATGGTACCTGGCAATATCAGTATATCCTAATTTCTTTAGCATTCTGACTCCACCGATACCTAATATGATTTCCTGTGCTAAACGATATTTATCATCCCCGCCATATAGATAGTAAGAAAGACTCCGGTCATAATCAGTATTTTCAGGAATATCTGTATCCAAAAAATAAACCGGAACAGAGTCCCCATCCAAACCTCTTACCATATACATCCAGGATTGTATATTAACAACCCTGTGTTCAATCTCCACCTGGGCTTGAACCGGTAGCTTAATCAGATAATCTTCCGGATTCCATTCTTCCGGTAATTCCTGCTGGTATCCGTTCTCATCAATTCTTTGCTTGAGATAACCTTTCTTATAAAGTAAGGTTATACCAATCATTGGAACCCCCAGATCAGCTGCTGAACGGATTGTATCACCTGCCAGTACACCCAATCCACCACTATATGTCGGTATTTTCTGGTCAACACATATCTCCATAGAAAAATAGGCGATTTTGTTTTCTTTTTTAATACATTTATCCTGTTCGAGGATAAAACTTTTTTTTGCTTCCATTATGTCTCCCTATTTAAATAGGATAATTTTCGTTAAATTTTTTTCCTATTAAATTTTTTTTAAACTCAGGCAGTTTTATTTGATTGTATCATATTTGGTCAATTGATTTGAAGCAATTTTCTGTATATTACTCTATATCAAAATTTTTATAATTTTTTTATAATCTTTTTATGGCTTGTTAAAAATATTGATATATAATACTAAGTATGACAATCCAAAAACGATTATGGATTTCAAATTTAATACTGATTATCATCACAATAATATTAATAATTGGGGTTAGCCTGATTATTACTGAACATTTTCAGAATTTTATCGGTTTACCATCCCCTGATAACCATATGAGTCCACTGAATCGTGCCTATTATAGAGCCGAGAATACCCTGATTAATGTTATTGAAACAGAGCCTGAACGTTTTCTGGAACAGAATTATTTGCAACAAATCGATGATTTTATCAACTCTTTGAATATTGGCTTGATTGTACAAAAAGAAAATGAATTCGTTTATTTTTCTACTTTCATAAACTCGCTTGGACTTAAGAAAGAAGATATGTCTCTCAATAATTACCGAATAGAGCCAAAATCTGATAATTTGACTCAGATTTCAGATAATTTATTTATGAAAGCAATCCCATTTTATTTCAATGATCAATCTCAGGGAAAAATATTTTTAGTCTACGATTCCAGTTCTGCGTCTCAGGAATTAAATCAATTTAAAAAGTCAGTTATCTATACATTGATTTTATTTTTAATCATTATTATAAGTATAAATAGTCTAATCACCTACTTTCTATCTAAACAGATTGTCAACCCTTTAATTCGGTTAAAAAATGCTGCTCAGCAAATCAGAAAAGGTAATTATAATTTTCATCTTAAGTCTCCCTCTAAAGATGAGATCGGTGATCTTTTTCAAAGTTTCGAAGAGGCCAGGAAACAACTTAAAAAGTCAGAAGAAACAAAAAATAAATATGAAAAAAACAGGAATGAATTGATTACCAATATTTCTCATGACTTAAAAACTCCAATTACTACAATTAAAGGTTATGTAGAAGGTATCATTGATGGTATTCCAAAATCTAAAGAAAAACAGGATAAATATTTACAGACTATCCATCAGAATGCAATTCACATGGAGTCTTTAATAGAAGATTTATTTTTACTCTCAAAATTTGATTTGGATCAATCTCTCTATCAATTTGAAAACATTAATATAAAGGATTATCTGGCTGATTCTTATGAAGAATTGCGTTTTGAGCTTGAAGAAAAAGGAATTAGTCTTGAATTTGAAGCGAATTATAATGAATTGAATCCTGTCAAGGCTGACCGACAACAATTAAAAAGAGTAATTCTTAATATCATTAATAATGCAATAAATTTCAAAAAAGAAACCGACTCAGTAATCAAATTGATATTAACTGAAACAGATGAGGAAGCTAAAATAGAGATTTATGACAATGGGAAAGGTGTTTCCAAAGAAACGTTAGAAAAAATATTTGACCGTTTTTATAAGGCAGATAAGTCACGTTCGAACAGGGCGTCAGGTACCGGGCTTGGTTTACATATTGCCCGAAAAATTATAGCTGATCATGGTGGTCGGATTTGGGCACAAAGTAAAAACGGATCTGGTACGAGTATCTTTTTTACCCTAAAAAAGATAAAACAGAATTTAGAAAACTGAACCCGAAATAAAGGAAATAACAATGAAAAAAATTCTAATTATTGAAGATCAACAAAGCATTGCCGAACTTGAAAAAGACTACCTGGAAATCAATCAATTTCAGGTAGAGATCAGCAATAATGGTTTAACAGGACTTCAAAAAGTTTTCAGCAAAAATTATGACCTTGTACTACTCGATTTAATGTTACCCGATATTGATGGTTTTGAGGTATGTAAAAAAATCAGGGGGAAAACAAATATTCCCATATTGATAATTTCTGCCAGGGGAGAAGATATTGACAAGATACGTGGTCTGGGTTTAGGAGCTGATGACTATATAAGCAAGCCTTTTAGCCCTAATGAGCTTGTAGCCAGGGTTAAAGCCCATCTGGATCGTTTCGACAGACTTACCGGCAGAAATAAAAATATACGGAATGAGATTCACATAAAAAACCTTTCAATAAACCAGGCTTCACGCAGAGTATTTCTGGACAATCAGGAAATTATTCTAACTACCAAAGAATTTGAAATATTAAATTTTTTAGCATCCCACCCTAATATTGTTTTTAGCAAAGAACAGTTGTATGACCATGTATGGGGTGATAATTCTTACGGAGATATTGCAACCATTGCAGTATATATAAAAAAAATCAGGGATAAAATAGAAAAGGATCCACAAAACCCACGTTTCATAGATACATTGTGGGGCTCCGGTTACCGTTTCAATGCTTGAACTCCCTATTGATTTATACTTCTTTTATTTTTTTTGTAATTTAATGCTTTCTTAAAAATAGAATAATAAAGATTATTTTATTGACATATTGTTAATTTTTGTTATTATAATATATTTAGCTATCTAATTATTTAGGAATTTTTATGGAAATAAATCATACAGGTAAAAATCTGCCAAGGCTTATCATGCAAATTGGTCATCACCTTAAAATGCGCATGGATGAGAATCTTAGCAAAAACAATCTTACCATTTCACAATTTAGAGTATTGGCTTATTTATGGGAACATGAAAATCATAAAATTAATCAAAAACAGATACATGAATTCCTGGAAATCAAGCCTTCTTCCATGACTAAATTGATTACACTATTAGAAACAAAGAATTTAATCAAAAAAGAACCAGATACAGAAGATGCCAGAAATACAACTATTGTACTTACTAAAAAAGGTATGAAAATTAAACAAATCTGCATCAAAAATATTAAAGAAACAGAAAAATATTTACTGAATGATTTTTCTCAAAAAGAAATTGAAACACTGGTGCTTTTATTATTGAAAATTAAAGAAAAAATTAAGTATTAGCTTATATTGTTTTTTACTACTTTTATATTAGTGAAAGCATTACTTATAGAGGAGCAAGTTAATGGACGAAAAAAGATTAATAATTCTAAGAGATGAAAAACCCTTCCAGGCAATTTTGAGCCTGGCTATTCCTACAATGATGGGGATGATAGTACAAATTTTTTATAATCTGACAGACACCTTTTTTGTTGGCAAACTAAACGACCCCTATCAGGTAGCTGCCGTTTCTGTAGCTTTTCCAATATTTATGATGTTAATGTCAATCAGTGGAATGTTTGGTTTTGGAGCTTCCTCATATGTCTCCAGGTTATTAGGTGAAAAAGACTATGAAATGGCAAAAAATACCAGCGCTACAGCCTTCTATACATGCATTTTTGCAGGAATTGCAGTTACTATTTTAGGTTTATTTTTTATATCACCTATTCTACGACTAATTGGAGTAACCCAGGAAACGTTTAGCCATGCAAATCAATATCTTACCATTATCTTTATGGGAAGTATTATTATTATGAGCAATTTTTCTTTAGGATTATTGCTGCGTTCAGAAGGAGCTGCCAAAATAGCAATGTTTGGAATGTTTATCGGTACAGGTATAAACATAGTACTCGACCCAATCTTTATACTATTGCTTGGTTATGGAGTAAAAGGAGCGGCAATTGCTACTCTAATAGGTCAATTAAGTGGATTAATATTTTATCTTAACTTTTACCTTAAACAAAAAAGCTTAATATCGATAAATTGGAAATACTTTTCTCCTAAAAAGGAAATATATCTGGAAATCTTCAGAGTTGGTGTTCCTGCATCAATAAATCATATGATGATGAGTATAGCTCAGACTTTAGGGAATTATGTTGCTGCCGGTTATAATGACATGGTAGTAGCAGCATTCGGAATAAATCATCGACTTTTCTCTATGGCGATTATGCTTCTAATTGGACTATCTGAGGGAACACAACCCCTAATTGGATATAGTTATGGAGCAAAAAAAATTAAAAGGCTCAATCAAATCATTAAAACAGGGGAATTAATGGCAACAGCTATTTCTGTTTTCTTCTTAGTCTTTTTCTATTTATTTGCCGGTGAAATGATTCGAATTTTTATTAATAACGAGCAAGTAATCGACTATGGCATTAAGATTATGAGGGCGTTGATTATTGCATTGCCTTTTGCCGGAATTCAATTCATTATCAGGGTTAGTTTCCAGGCTCTGGGCAAGGGGAAACCTGCTTTGATTTTAGCCCTTGCCAGACAGGGATTATTCTACATACCTTTATTATTTACATTAAATAGTTTTTTCGGGTTTTCAGGTTTTATTTTTGCCCAGCCAATTGCTAATATTTTAACTTTTTTGTTGGCAATTATTCTCTTTAGACAGATTAAGCTTCAAATCAATGATGAATACCAGGAGGCATTTAGTGAAAATACTTCTTCTCAATTAGAAGTCGAGGAATCTTACTCAAAAATATAATTAACTTTTATGTTTCTATTTTCTATATTTTATAATAAATATCTTTCTAATAATTCAATATTTTTGAAATATGAGAAGCCCTTGGCCTGCTATTAAGACAGGACAAGGGCTTCGAAATTAATATTCATAAAGATACTATTTAAGGCCAGATACCTCTGAACTTCATTGCCTGGGCAACTTTGCTTACAGCACATATATAAGCAGCAGTGCGGTTATCAATACTCTCTTTTTGGGCAATACTTAAAACTTCATTAAAAGCTTTTTCCATCTTATTTCTTAATCTTCGGGTTACCTTTTCTTTTCCCCAAAAATAACCATTTAAATTCTGCACCCATTCAAAATAGGAAACTACCACACCACCTGCATTTGCTAAAATATCAGGAATAACAAATATTTCTTTTTCTTTTAACACTAAATCTGCCTCTGGTGTCGTAGGTCCGTTTGCTGCTTCAGCAATTATTTTTGCTTTTATATCCCGGGCATTATTATTATTGATTACTTCTTCAAGCGCTGCCGGAACAAGTATGTCACAGTCTATTGTTAATAGATCCTCATTAGATATTTTTTCTGTTCCATTCCTGCTAAAATCACTTACTGTTCCTGTTTCCTGCTTATGTTGCTGTAATTCAACAGGATCAAGTCCTTTAATATTATAAATTCCTCCCTTTGAATCACTAACAGCAATAACTTTCAATCCATTCGCATGAAGAAATTTTCCAATATAGGAGCCTGCATTACCAAATCCCTGAATAGCTACTGTTGCAGTTTCAGGATTAATACCTAAATATTCTAATGACATCATAATAGTCTGAACTACGCCTGATGCAGTTGCCTCTACTCTACCCTCTGATCCCCATAAATCAATTGGCTTACCGGTAATACTTGCAAAGGCTGCTTCTCCATTTAACATATTATATGTATCTGCATACCACCCCATTACTGTCGGATTAGTGTAAACATCCGGTGCAGGTATATCTTTATGAGGACCAATGATAGATGATATTTCATAAATATACCTTCTGGATAACCTTTCCAGTTCCCCTTCTGACATCTCTTTGGGATTACAGATAATACCACCTTTTCCACCACCATAAGGCAATCCAACTACCGCACATTTCCAGGTCATCCAGGCTGCCAATGCCTTTACTTCGTCAAAGCAGACATCAGGATGATAACGTACTCCTCCTTTTGCCGGCCCCCTGGCTGTATTATATTGTGCGCGAAAGCCGGTAAAAACATCAACCTTGCCATTGTCCATCTTAACAGGTATAGATACAGTTAATACCTTCTCTGTTTTACGTAACTGGTTTTTTATATTTTCATCTAAATCCATCTTTTCAAAAGCTTTTTCCAGTTGTAAATTAGCTACATCCAGTGCACTACTCTTTTTTCCCATTAATATCTCCTTTCTTTTATTAATTCTTGGTCTTTTTGTATTTCTTCTCCTTTTGCTTCTCATTCTTATAAAACAGCTATTAAAAAATATATACAAAAAGCCTGAGAAATAAATCCTTTTACAGAACCTATCTCTCAGGCTTTTATCCTAAAAGTGTAGCAATTAATTATTTTGCTTGTACCGCTCGGTCCAGGCTCAAAATATCGCTTAATATTGACGGAACCCTAGGTACACTTCTGCTTTAACATGTTAATGCTTTATCAAATTATTTAGTTATAGAGTATATAGAATAACTGGAATTCTGTCAATATTTATTCTATTTTTTTATTCTATTACAAATTTTTTTTCAGCTGATAAGACATCATTGATAAAAATTGTTGCCTTCCATTCACCCGGAAGATTTGCAGCATTATGATCTGAAATTGTAATCCAATACCATGTTCGATAATTTCTATAGTTACCGGATTCCATCTCTATTTTACCAATATGGTAAATTTTACCTTCCGGATCTGTCCATTCCCATGATATAACAAAGGGAACATCTGAATTATAGTTAAAACTTACCCAGCAAACAACCTTTTCATCCCATAAATAGAAGGTGTCTGTTTCCAATAGTGGTTCATTTTCCTCGACATCCTTGCTAAAAACAATTTTATTTACATATGGAAATTCCTGATCTACTTCTGCTGCTTGAAGCAACAAGGGCATACACAATCCAATTGTGAAAATCAAGAATATAAACAACTTAAATGTCTTTTTATCTTTCATTTTCAAATATTACCTCCATTTTATAATTTATTTTTATTGTATAACGAATTAATTTTTAATTCAAACTACCATTATTATTCTTATTGTTGTGTTTTCCCCTTTAACTTCTAAGATATTTAACTCGTCGAACCTCTTGTCCTTTCGTCTTTTCCTATCAGAACAGTATTAATAAAAAATATTTTTGACAATCTAACTTTTATTTAGTAAAATTTGTGGAAATTTAATATTTTAAAATAAAGAGAAATAATTAAGTAAAGGTTAAACTAAAGAGAGTCGGGTATGGTGTAATCCGATAGTTTAATTATACTGAAAATCACTTCTTTTTAATCTATTTATACTGTATGTAGTATTAGAAGTACAGTCGCTTATATTTGCGTTATAATAATGAAGGATAAAGAAAACAAGTTTTCTTTATTGAATTAGGGTGGTAACACGGAAACCTTCGTCCCTATTTTTATAATTATTAAAATAGAGATGAAGGTTTTTTGTTTTTGAGAGACAGTATAAATATGTTAGTAACCCATAATTTTTGAGTTAATTAAGTAATTTAAAAGATATAAAGGAGGGATTAGTAGTGAGACTCAGTGGAACAGAAATAGTGGTCGAATGTCTAAAAAAAGAAAAAGTAGAGGTTGTTTTTGGAATTCCCGGTGGTGCTATTATGCCCCTTTATGACACCATATACAAAAAACAATACTTTCGGCATATACTGACCAAACACGAGCAAGGCGCTGCTCATGCAGCAGATGGTTATGCCAGGGCAACTGGTAAAGTTGGCGTATGCTTTGCCACTTCAGGACCAGGTGCTACTAATTTAGTTACCGGTCTTGCTAATGCTTATTTAGATTCTATTCCAGTTGTTGCCTTCACTGGACAGGTTATTTCTCCCTTAATTGGCACAGACGCATTCCAGGAAGTTGATATTACCGGGATTACCTTGCCGATTACAAAAAATAATTACCTGGTTATGGATGTAAAAAACCTTGCATCAACGATTAAAGAGGCATTTTATCTGGCAAGGACAGGTAGACCCGGCCCGGTTTTAATAGATTTGCCAAAGGATGTTCAAAACGCTAAAACAGAATTTAATTATCCGGAAAAAAGCAGGTATTCAGGTTATCATCCTACATTAAAAGGGAATTTAAACCAAATCAAAAAAGCAGCAAAAGCAATACAGGAATCCAAAAAGCCTGTTATTTATGCCGGAGGTGGAATTATAGCTTCCAATGCAGCAAAAGAACTAAAAAATTTTGTTGATAAAACAAATATTCCTGTAACTACTACCTTAACAGGATTGGGGTCTTTTCCTGAAAACAATCCCCTGTCCCTGGGAATGCTGGGAATGCATGGCCTGGCAAGTGCTAATATTGCAATTAATGAGTCTGATTTGATTGTCGCTCTCGGAACAAGATTTGATGATAGAGTCACAGGAAATATTAAACGCTTTTGCCCTAAGGCAAAATACATTCATGTGGATATCGACCCGGCAGAAATAAGTAAAAATATAAAAATAAATATTCCAATTGTAGGTGATGTCAAATATGTTCTTTCTAAAATGAATGAATTGATAGAACCTAAAAAAGAAATAGAATGGCTTACAGAAATTGCCGAAATAAAGCAAAAAAATCAACTAGAATATAAAAGAGATAACATCCTCAGGCCACAGTATATTATTGAAAAATTAAATGAAATAACCGGAGGTGAGGCAATTATAGTCACAGATGTAGGCCAACACCAGATGTGGGCAGCCCAATACTACCAATACCTCCACCCAAGAAGTTTTATTACCTCCGGAGGATTAGGCACTATGGGATTTGGCTTGCCTGCTGCAATAGGTGCCCAAATTGGCTGTCCCAAAAAAAAGGTAATTTGCATATCCGGCGACGGGGGGTTTCAGATGAATTCCCAGGAATTGGTTACTGCTGTAAATAATAACTTACCTATTGTTACAATCATTATGAATAATGGTTATCTGGGAATGGTTCGTCAGTGGCAGGAACTGTTCTTTCAAAAAAGGTATTCTTCTACAAACCTGGAGGGAAGTCCCGATTTTTCTAAACTCGTTGAGGTTTATGGTGGAAAAGGTATCAGAGTCACATCCAAAGATGCCTTTGATTCAGCTCTTAAAATTGCATTATCAAGTAAACAGTTTATGTTATTAGATTGCTTGATACCACCTGAAGAAAATGTATTTCCAATGGTATCACCGGGAGAAGCAATCAATAAAATGTTAGGAGTTAATCAGTCATGAAACATACTATTGCTATTTTAGTTAAAGATACGCCTGGTGTCTTGGCACGAGTGTCAAGTCTTTTCAACAGAAGAATGTTTAATATAGAAAGTATCGCTGCCGGTCATTCTGAAAAAAAGGGGATTACCAGAATCACTATTGTTACACAAGGAGATGAAAATATTCTTGAGCAGATAACCAAACAACTTAATAAACTAATTGATGTAATAAGAGTCAGGGACTTGCCAAAAGAAACGTCAGTTGAAAGAGAATTGGCCTTAATCAAAGTTAGCACAAAATCTATAAACCAAAGAACCGAAATCATGCAATTAATAGAAGCATTCCGTGGGCATATTGTAGATATTGACAAACAAGCCCTTACTATAGAAATTACCGGCACCGAAGAAAAAATCAATGCTAAACTCAAATTACTTGAGTCTTTTGGTATTTTGGAAATATCCCGAACCGGTAAAATTGCCCTATCAAGAGGAGATACCAAAATACTAAAATGATTCTTTGTAAATATTTTTTGATTTGTAAAATAATATAAATAAATGGAGGAATTTATAATGGCAACAATTTACTATGATAAGGACGCTCAAAAGAAATTTTTAGAAAACAGAACAGTAGCTGTTATTGGATACGGAAGTCAGGGAAGAGGACAATCTTTAAACCTGAAAGACAGTGGTGTTGATGTTATTGTTGGGATAAGAAAAGGCGGTTCATCCTGGGAAAAGGCACAAAAAGATGGGCTAAAAGTTGCAACAATTGAGGAAGCAGTAAAACAAGCTGATATTGTCCAGATGTTATTACCCGATGAAGTGCAGCCACAAGTTTTTTGTGCATGTAATATATTTGAAAACCTAAAAGAAGGAAATGTTTTGATGTTTTCTCATGGTTTTAATATTCATTTTAAACAAATTATCCCCCCAAAAAATGTAGATGTAATTATGGTAGCCCCAAAAAGCCCGGGTTCAATTTTAAGAAAAACATATACTCAAGGAAAAGGTGTACCTAATTTAATTGCAATTTTCCAGGATTACTCAGGCAACGCCAAAGATATAGCCCTTGCCTATTCTCAGGCAATTGGCGGAACAAGGGCAGGTGTAATCGAAACAACTTTCCAGGAAGAAACCGAAACAGACCTCTTTGGAGAACAGGCTGTCCTATGTGGTGGTGTTACTGCTATGATTCAAGCAGGATTTGACACATTGGTTGAAGCAGGATATCAACCGGAAGTAGCTTATTTTGAATGTCTTAATGAACTAAAATTGATTGTTGACCTGATTTATGCAGGTGGAATTACCCGTATGCGTGATGATGTAAGCAATACTGCCGAATATGGTGATTTAAAATCAGGCAAGAGAATTATTACTGAAGAAACAAGAAAAGAAATGAAAAAAATATTAAGTGAAATACAGGATGGTACTTTTGCCAAGGAATGGTTATTAGAAAATCAGGTTGGCAGACCATTCTTTAATGCTATGCGTGATAAAGAATCAAATCTGCTGATTGAAAAAGTGGGAAAAGAAATCAGATCAATGATTCCATGGATTGATGAGGATTAGCATTTAATAGGAAAACTGCCTCTATTTTAAGATTACAGATATTGGTATAGAGGCAGTTTCTTATTTCCATTTATTACTATTTAATTAATGCATCCTCAATTGATTTCAAAATTGCTTTAGTATGAACCGTTGCCCCTGATACGACATCAATTTGCAATGACTGCTCCTCTTCTACCTTTTTAAAAACTTCTTCCCCTATGGCCTTCAAACCGGACATATCTGATGCTTGAATCATTTTAATATCAACAATTTTATGATCTTTTACAGTAACTTCCAGCTTATTCTTCCAGCGACCGCCGTTAAACTCTCCCTGATAAGTTCCATCTTCAATACTCAGTAAATCCACCTCATTAATTACCATTTTGCGGTATTTACTTAAACCCTGATTAAAATAAATAAAAATTGCAATCATTATAATTAGTATTACAGCACCAACATATAGCAGTATCCTTAACATTTTATTTTTTACCCTCCTAAACATTTTAAAATCTCCATTTTCTATATAATTATATTTTAAAAATCGAAAAACCTTTTTCGATTAAATGAAATTTTTTAACTAAACTACTTGAAAGATATATTCTATTATCAGTAACAATTATTACTTCAACTTCACTCAGGCTCTTAATTATTCCAATCCCCTTTTCCAAACCAATAGTGAATATTGTTGTGGATAAAACATCTGATAGCATGGAATCCGGGTGTATAACAGTAACACTTCTTAATCCTCCCCTTGCAGGATATCCGGTATAAGGACTTAATATATGGTGATAAACTATATTGTTTTTTTGAAAATATCGTTCATAATCACCGGAGGTTACTGCTGAAGTGTCTGATAAAAAAACTACTCCTAAAGATTTGCCTCTCTCGCGATTGGGGTTTTGTATTCCAACTACCCAGGGTTGTCTTTCAAGGTTAGTACCTAACAAGCTTACATTTCCTCCTAAATTGATTAGTCCTGAGGTAAATCCCATCTTTCTAAATAACTCAATTACCTGATTGGCAGCATAACCCTTGGCTATGCCTCCCAAATCTATTTTTTGCCCTTCTCTCTTTAATTTTACTTTTTTATTTTTTTTATTAATCAATATATCTTTATAATTAACCAGCTTGAGTGCTTCTTCAACAAGATAGTGAGGAGGAATATTTTTCACCTTTGTATAATGATTCCAAACAGCAGTAAGAACCCCAGTGGTAATATCAAAAAAACCTTTTGTGAAACGGGCATATCTCTTTGATTCCGAAACTACAAAATATAATTCTGTATTTACCGACACCCATGATTTACCAGCCTTACAATTGACTTTACTTATCTGACTTGAAGGATTATGGAAATTCATGATTTCTTCTATGTTGTCGATGAGCTGAATAACTTTTTTGGTTATCTTTCTGCCTTCTGAATCTGAAGTATTTACTTTTATATCAATAGTTGTTCCCATAGCCTGATACGAATGTGTGTATGTATATTCAGAATTATCTGCTGCTTTTTGCCAAAAATTCATAGAATTATTGGCATTAATAAGTTTATTATTTAACATATTTTTATCTTTTACCTTTATAATAAACTATGGAAAATATTTTTGAAATAAGTATAACATATACTTATATATCATAGATAAAAAATATTTTCGGCTACTTGTTTATTCAATAAATAAGATTTAAATGATTTATTTAGATTGTTCTCTTTAATTCCAGGGAATATTTTGACTTAATGTAAATATAACTTATAATAAAATAAGGTTGTAACTACATTTAATTATTATTTCAGCCCAAAGAAAGGTC
>JAQVMU010000008.1:0-15071 GCA_028703475.1 Atribacterota bacterium
ATCTTTGTCCTGGAGGGTTTGATTTCCTGATATAACTATAATTTCATCCTGCTCTAATCCTTGTGAAATCTCAACCTGATTGCCCTGACTAATACCGGTTACTACTGATCTCTGTTCTGCAATATCTTTGTCTATTACAAACACATAAACACCATTCCTTTTTCTGACTAAGGCACTGCTTGGGATTATAATGGTATCTATTTTCTTTTCAATTGTAATATTAGCTCTGGAAAAAACACCAGGGGGTATTTCTATATTATTAGTGTTAATTATATTTATTTTAATCTCCATAGTTTTTGTTGACGGGTCTACCATTACACCTTTGAACATTACTTCTCCCAAAAAAATATCTTTTGGAAAAGCATCAATAAGTACTTCCGCCTCCTGACCAATATTAACAGAGCCAACATCCTTTTCAGATATCCCTGTTACTACATACAGTTCACTGGTATCAACTATTACCAGTAGAGGCATAGCAGAGGAAACCAGCTCCCCTGTTTTAGCATTGATAGATGTGACTCTTCCACCTATAGGAGCCCTGACAATTGTATTGTTTAATTGAGATTGAACTAATTCCAGAGCGGACTGAGCCTGCCTGACCTGGGCTTCCACTGTTTTAATGTCCTGCTGGGAAGCACCTTCCATGACTAATTTGTAGCTTTCATTGGCAGATTGATATTGGGCTTCAGCAATTTCAAATTGGTTTTTTGCCTGCTCAAATTGCTGTTCTGCAACAGCACCTTCAGAAAATAATTTTTCCATGCGTTGGTAATTTTCTCTTGCACTATCTAAATTTATTTTGGTCTGGCGAACTGCAGCCTCAGCCTGGCTAATCTCTTGTGGCCTTGCTCCGGCTTTGACTTTTTCCAGAGAAGCCTGGGCAGAATCATAGGCAGCCCTGGCCTGGGCAACCTGTAAACGGATTTGCTCATCATCCAGGCGCATCAGTATATCATCTTTTTGCACAATATCACCTTCTTTAACAATCATTTCTTTTACCTGTCCTGCACTCTTAGGATAAACCCTTACCGTCTGCTTAGGTTCTATAGTTCCTGAAACTGTTAAAAAAGATTTAATATCACCTTTTTGTACTTTAGCTGTCTGTACCGGAACAATTCTTTCCTGTTGTTCTGGCTGGGTCGATGTGATGGGAGTTTGTTCTTCTTCTCCTACCTGGTTAAACTTTCCTGCCATATAAAATCCGATAATTGCAACTACTATTATTAAAACAACAAAAAAAAGAATCATTCTTTTACTTTTCATCACTAATCATTTCTCCTCATACATCTATATTTAATTAATTTAAAATAGGTCTCAAACCATTCTTATTTATTAAAAAATTTGATAACTAATTATTATATAACACCCATTAAGCCCATTGCTTTAATTAAGGAAGCACGATTTGTATTATATTCATATAGGGCATTTAATTTATTTGTTTCTGCTTCAATTAATGCACTTTGTGCATCAATAACTTCTGTATTGGTAGCGATCCCCTCATTATATTTTACCTGAGCAATTCGGAAGCTTTCCTGTGAATCCCCAATACCCTGATCTGTTATCTTGATTAATTTCTCGGCTTCTTTCATTCTCAGGTAAGCAGATCGTATTTCCAATTCCAGCATTTGCTCGATCTGTATTCTACTTTGGTCAACCTGTGAGAGATTTAACTCTGCTTGTTTTATTTTTGCAGTATTAACTCCACCATCAAAAATCGGCACTTCTCCCATTACTGCAACTTGCCACCCTGCTAACCCTGACTCTAAATTCATCACTATCTGAGGTTTCTTGTTACTTTTAGCAATATCTACCATATTTTCCATAATAATTCTCTGCTGGCTGATATTTTTTACTTCAGGTCTGTTTAGTATAGCCGCTTCCATTGCTTCATTCAGGGTTATCTCACATGGTTCATAGATAAGATTATTCTGAAGTTCAACCATGGTTGACAAGTCAATTCCCATTATAGAATTGAGATTATAAATTGCTAATTCATAACCGTTTTCAGCCCGTATCAAGTTATGCTCCAGGTTAGAAAGCTGTGATTTTATACGGTTTAAATCAATAGGTGCTATCATTCCTTCTTTTAATAAGGCTTCAGAGGTTTCCAGATGGGAATTAATCTGGGTTAATGCCTGTTCACTTACCTTAACAAGGCCAGCCGCCTTTAATGCACCATAATAAGCCTGGGTAGTCTGAAAAATAACTTCCTGTTTCTTCTGTTCCAAATCATTAATAGCAATCGATTGGTTTGCTTCTGCCTGGGAAATATATGATTCAATCTTACCACCACTATATAATACCTTTGAAACACTTAATGAGACAGTTGGAACTCCCACTCCGGTAGAATAGAGATAACTGAAATCACCTTCCATGATACTTTCAGGGTCAGGCGCTTCATTCATTCTGACGTACCCGGCTTTTAACCTGACATTGATTTTTTTGGCTCCCTCTGCTTCTTCTATCTGGGCTTCTTTTACCTCAACAGAACTCTGGGAAATCTTATAACCCAGATTTTCCTGCAGGGCAATCTGTATGCATTCCTCCAGACTTAAAGCAAGTTTATCCGAGGCAAAAGAGCTAATTGAAAAAAGAAAAAACAAAAATGTTATAAAAAAAATACATGAAATAGGAATAGCTTTACTTTTATCCCTAAAAACACCAGCAAACATCTTCATATTTATCCCTCCTTAACAAAACTTTAAAAATATAGAATCAAGACTATTTATCATCCTGAGAAAAATAGCTTTCCTTTTCTTTCTTTTTCATATTTTTCCATACTAATAATGCTTCTTCCGGTGTATTTACCTTTACATCACCAAAGACATGAGGATGTCTTCGGATAAATTTTTCTTTAGCACCGGTCAATACCTGCTGATAATCAAACAAACCTGCTTCCCGGGCTATCTGTATTTCCATTAAAACATCCATCAACAAATCTCCTAATTCTTCACATAGATTGGAATAATCTTCTTTTTCAACCGCCTCTTGAACTTCCTGTGCCTCTTCAATAATATTAGGAATCATGGAATCCAGAGTCTGTTTTTTATCCCATTGACAGCCTTGCGGTCCTCTGAGTTTTGTTATTATAGATATTAATTCTGAAAAAAGTTCCCTTTCCTTTTCATACATTTACAAATATATACCCACTTTCTTAAATTACGTTCACATGAAAAATGCATACAATAAAATTATTTTATGTATTTCTCCTAATTATATTATTAAAAAATAAAAACAGCCTAAAGAAAATCTTAAATTTTTATAAAAATAGATTTAAATAATTTTTAAATAATTTAATCTACTTTTTGAACTATAAATCAATATATTATATTGTTTTTTAATTTTGAATATGCTTATTGTCCAATGGTAAATGGATAGACTCAGGTTGTTCCAATTAACTTCAGAGTATCATTCTAAATTTTAAAAAAGTATAATACTTTGATGTAATTACTCTTTTATCTATTACTTCAAAATGATTATAACATTTATGTCAATTAATTAGACCCGGTAATCATCTTTTCTAAAAATTGGTTAGCCTTAAATAAAATATTGTTTTGAGTGCTTTCATTACCAGTATCTGACAGTAATTTTAATTCAATATTTGAACCTCTTTTATAATGTTTTATTGAAGGATTGTTAATAGCATTTATTTCCTTTATTTTTTTATGCACAGGAGAATCAGATTTATATCTTAAACTAAAATAGGCAGGAGTTATTTTTGCCTGGGTAACTCCAAGTTTTTTAAGTTTTAACTTCAAGTTAATAATATCAATCAGATTTTTTACTTCTTTCGGATAGGGGCCATAAATATCCTGCAAACTTGCACTAAAATCGTGAAGTTCTTTTATTGATTTTATCTGGCTTAATCTTTGGTAATATGCGACCCTATTTTCTGTATTCGGAATATATTGCTCAGGAATATGGCTTTCTAATTTTACAATTATTTCGGTTTCTTTTTCTTCAGTCTTTTCCTTTCCTGAATCAAGCTGCTTTAGTTCATCAATGCTGTCTTCCAGAAGTTGACAATAAAAATTAAAGCCAACTTCACTAACAAATCCATGTTGCTCTTTCCCTAATAAGTTTCCTGCTCCTCTTATTTCCAGATCTCTCATTGCTAATCTAAAACCTGAACCTAAATCACTGAATTCTCTTATTGCCTCCAAACGCTTTTTGGCATTGTCAGTTAATATACCTTTTGAAGGATATAACAAATAAGCAAAAGCTCTTCTGTCAGCCCTCCCCACACGTCCACGCAGTTGATACAGTTGAGACAATCCAAATTTGTGAGCATCATCTATAATAATAGTATTTACATTCGGAATATCCAGACCAATTTCAATAATAGTGGTGCATACTAAAATATCATATTTTTTATTCATAAAATCTATCATGATTTTCTCTAATTGTTCTTCAGGCATCTGTCCATGGGCAATAACAATTCTGGCTTCCGGAATAATAGCACGTAATTGAGAGGCCACATAATCAATGTTTTCGACACGATTATAAACATAATAAACCTGCCCGCCTCTCTTTATTTCTCTTCTAACAGCCTCCTCAATTATATTATCTGTTTTTTCCCTGAGATAAGTCACAATTGGCAATCGCAGTTCAGGAGGGGTATTTATGAGGCTCATTTCCCTGACTCCAATTAGAGAAAAATACAGGGTTCTAGGAATCGGAGTTGCCGTTAAGGTAAGAGAATCAACCTGTTCCTTGATTTTTTTTACCCTCTCCTTATGTATAACACCAAATCGTTGTTCTTCATCTACTATTAATAATCCTAAATCTTTAAATATGATATCTTTCTGAACAAGGCGATGAGTACCAATTACAATATCTACTTTACCCTGCTCTAAATCAGCAATAATATTTTGCTGTTCTTTTTTGGATTTAAATCTGGAAAGCATCTCAATTCTAACCGGAAATGGTTTTATTCTTTCACTGAAATTTTCCCAGTGCTGTTGTGCCAAAATTGTTGTAGGTGCCAATATTGCTACCTGTTTACCATCCATGACCGCTTTGAATGCTGCCCTTATGGCAATTTCTGTTTTACCATATCCTACATCTCCACAAATCAACCTTTCCATGGGATTAGCGGATTCCATATCTCTTTTGACATCCAATAATGCCTTATGCTGGTCAGGAGTTTCTTCAAAAGGAAAAGCCATTTCTAATTCCTGCTGCCAGACAGAATCAGTTGTGAATGAAAAACCATTGATACTTTTTCGATTTTTATATAGTTCAAACAATTCCCTGGCTATTTTCTGAATAGATTCTCTGACCTTCTTTTTCACTCTCTTCCAGGAGCTTCCCCCCAGCCGGTACAATCTTGGAGCATGTTCACCGACTCCAATATATTTATGAATTAAATTCAGTTTATCAACCGGTACGTAAAGCTCATCATCTTCAGCATATTTTACCAGTATATAGTCCTGGCTTATGCCTTCTCTTTTTTTTGAATAAATACCTGCATATTGCCCGATACCATGCTCAATATGTACAACATAATCACCCGGTTTAAGCTCATCCAACTGGTGAAAGGGTTTCCCCTGATATTTACTTGTTCGATAGGACCTGTCTCTTTCTCTGCCGAATATTTCTTTATCAGTGACCACAATAAGCTGCAAAGAAGGTATAGAGAATCCATAATTCACCTGTCCATAGCTCAGACAAATATTATCCGGGCTAATTTCTGCTTCAACTAAAGGGATTATCTGGAAATTATGGATATTACGGTCAGAAAATATCTCTGCCATTCTCTTTGCCCTTCCATTATTGCTGGTCAATACTAAAATATTTTTCTTTTCCTTTTGCCATTGTTTTAAATCTTCAAAAAATAAATCCAGTTTTCCATAATAATTTCTGGCTAAGCTGGAATTAATTTCATAATCTTCACTACTGGCTGGAAATCCATTCTTTTTTCTGCTTTCATATAGATATCTGGATTCCAATATAATGGTACTCTTTTTTTGTTGTATCAAGTCTTTTAACTGAGCCCAGTTTAAAAAATAATAATCAGGAGTGAGAATATTTTGGATTCCGGCTTGCATTTTTCTTTGGTATATATCCCGGCATTCTTTCTCATACTCTATTGCTGTTTTTTTAAACTCTTCCAATTCTTGTATAATAATTTTAGTATCGCGGGGTAAATAATCAAAAAAAGATGCTACCTGATCAGTTTTGTTATTTACAAAATCTCCTATTTCACTTTGGGGTAAAATAAATATTTCATTTATTTTTTTTACGGATCGCTGGGATTCTAAATCAAAGAGACGAATTGTTTCAATTTGCTCTCCATATAATTCAATCCTGATAGGTTTTTCCTCCGAATATGGAAAAATGTCAATAATACCCCCTCTGTGACTAAACTGACCAGGGTATTCTATTATATCTGCAACCTGATATCCCTGGTTAACAATGCAGGTTAAAAATTCTTCCGGATTTAATTGTCCTTGAACTTCTAATTTTTTGTATTGTTTTTTAAATTCCTTTACAGATACCATCCTGGAAAATACAGCTTTATAATCACTGACAATTACCAAGGGGTTAAAATGATTACAGGCATCCCGGGGATTATTATTCTGTGATAAAGCCAACATGGACAATACTTTCATCCTTTGCTCTATTATATGTTTATCAGGTTTTATGTCTTCATATGGTAAGACTTCAAAAGAAGGAAAAATGTAAATATTTTTGTTTTCTTTTAAATTAGAAAAACCTATAATATCCTGAAAAAAATGTAGAGCACTTTCCTTATTTTCAGTAAGAATAAGAAGAGGTGCAATTGCTTTTGATTTATTTATCAGTGATGAAATCAAAAAAGAATTTGCACTTCCCTGCAATCCTTTTATCCTTAGATTACTTTTTTCTTTATTGCTTATATGCTGTAACAACTGCTTAAAAGCAGCGCTATTATCCCATATTTTTTTTAATTTCATTTCTTCACACTCTGAAAGGAAAAGGCTTTGAATTAATTCAAAGCCTGATGATTTTTTACATTATTATTTTTTTATCAATATTAAGCCATACCTTTACCTGGATGACTATATTATAAATATGCAGTTATTATTGAGCAAGTATCCCGGCTAATTCATACATAGATTTTTGAAGTTGATTTTTTTTAGAGAGGGCTTCAGCAATGGTTATTGTTTTTATTTTGTTACCTATTAAGCCAATCATATGATGGTCTTTGTTTTTCAATAACTGTTCTATAGCAGCTGCACCCAGGCGACTGGCCAGTATTCTGTCAAAGGCGGATGGAAAACCACCTCTCTGCAGATATCCTAATACAGTTACTCTCATTTCAAATCCTATATTATCTTCCATAAGTTTTCCAATCTTGTATACATCTCCTGCCCCTTCTGCTACCATAACTATGCAGTGTGTTTTCCCTCTTTGATATCCCTGTTTTAATTTATTGCTAACATCCTCCAGGTTAACGGGAAACTCTGGTACAATGATAAACTCAACACCACCGGCAATACCGCTCATAAGGGCAAGATAACCGCAATTCCTCCCCATAACTTCAATAATAAACGCCCGACGATGAGAAGATGCTGTATCCTTTATTTTATCTATAGCTGTTATAACTGTATTCAAAGCGGTATCTACTCCGATACACATGTCCGTACCGTAGAGATCATTATCAATGGTCGCTGGAATGCATATTACAGGAAATCCCTCTATATTATAAAGATCCAGGGCACCTGCCATGGAACCGTCTCCACCTATAACTACCAGTACATCAATCCTGTTTTCCCTTAAAATTTTCGCACCCTTGGAAATTCCGGCTTTTGTCTTAAAATCTTCGCTTCTGGAAGTCATCAGCAATGTGCCACCATGCTGCATAATTCCACCTACACTTTTCACGTTTAGTGGAATTAATTTATCATCTAATAACCCCTGATAACCATTGTGAATTCCAATTACATCAAGATTGTTGTAAATTCCAGTACGGACAACTGCCCTGATAGCTGCATTCATTCCCGGAGAATCCCCACCGCTGGTTAGAACGGCGATCCTTTTAATCATTTTACCGCCTCATTAAAAGTAAGCTTCTTTCTACTTTAACGTAACTATCTTCAATCCTGGTCAGAAGTGCTTCCTTCTGACCTATTATATATACTCATAGCATAGTCACATCCATTATTCAGTATATCTTCTAATGCTTGAACCGAACGATTAATCACATTTTTTAGGATTTCTTCCTCTTCAGGTAAAAAACGGGACAAGACAAAAGAAGGCTGATCTAAATGTTTCATCAATAATTCATTTTTTATTCCAATCCTTAAACGGGGAAATTCCTCTGTTTTTAAGGATTGAATTATAGATTCAACTCCACGATGTCCACCGGAACTGCCTTTTTTACGAATTCTTATATTGCCTAAAGACAAATGAATGTCATCATATACAATCAATAATTTCTCCGGTGTTATCCCATAATAACTAACAATTTTTTCTACTGACCTTCCACTGAGGTTCATATATGTCTGAGGTTTAGAAAATATTATCTTTTTACTGTTGAAATATTGCTCTAAATATTGGGAAAAAAAACCTTTTTTCCATTTTAATTCTAAGCTTATTTTTTTAACAATAAAGGCTTCCAGAATTCGAAACCCGATATTATGCCTGGAATATTCATATTGCTTACCCGGATTCCCAAGTCCGACAATTAAATCCACTTCAGTACAACCTCAGTATTATTCAGTTTTAATTTATTACTATTATTCTTTTTCTTTCTTTTCAGTTTTGTCTTCACCCTTTGCATCTTTGCCGGCATCTTCCGGTTTAGGCTTGGCCTTAGCTTTGGCTTCAGTGGTAACTTCTTCTTCGACTTCCTCTTCTTCAGGAGCCTCTTCTTCTCTTGTCGGGGCAACTACTGATGCGATAGTACGATCAATATCTGTCAATAATTTTACTCCTTTGGGCAGCTCAATATCCTCTAATGTTATAACATCATTAAAACCTAATTGACTGATATCAATAGTAATTGATTCTGGAGCATCGGCAGGAAGGCACTCTACTTCAATTTCTCGTAAAGAAATATCCAGTATTCCACCTTCTTTGATTCCTTTCGGTTCCCCTTCTAAAACTAAAGATACTTGCAGGGTAACCTTCTCTTTCATTGTAACACCATAAAAATCAAAATGATTTATTCTCTTTTCTAATGAATCATACTGAAAGTCTTTTAAAACTGCAATACGTGTTGTACTCTTATCTTCATCTTTCTTTATCTGCAAATCAATAATTCCACGTGCATGCTTTTTGTCAGCTAAAAATTGCTGTAATGTTTTTTCAGGTACCTTTAGCAATAGGTTATTCTTGTCACGGGGAGAATAAAGAACTCCAGGAACATATCCTGACTTTCTTAATTCTTTACTTCCTTCTTTCCCTGTTTTTTCTCTGGTTTCCACCAGTAACGTTTTTCGTTTCATATTCGGCTTCCCTCCGCCTCTTTCATTTTTCTTTTATATTATATTCTATGATAATAAATCTTTTATTATTATTCATTTGATAAATTTTATATTAGTCTATTCTTATGTATCGTTATTTTTTCTGTTATTATAAAGATACAAATACAGCTTTAATCATAAATTATAGAATTAACGGAATAGTGCACTTATGGACATATTCCCATGAATTCGCTTTATTGATTCTGCAAAAAGCTTTGCTACAGATAAAGATTTAATACAGGGTAATTGTTTTTCCTCAGCAATAGGAATAGTATTTGTCACTACTACTTCTTTAAACAACCCTGCTTTCCAGTTTTTCTCTAATCTTTCTCTGGCAGGACCTGCAAAAACTGGATGTGTGGCACAAATATATACTTCCTTCGCTCCGGCATCACTTAAAGCTTTGCTACTTTTTACAATAGAACCAGCTGTATCAATCATATCATCTATTATAATAGCAGTTTTGTTCTTCACATTTCCAACAATATGCATTATTTCCACATTTGTATCGGATTGTCTATATTTATCAATAATTGCAATGGGTTTTGACAGTCGTCCGGCAAAACTTCTTGCCCTTGCAGTTCCACCGACATCCGGTGATACCACTACTACTTTTGATAGATTCTTTTCCCTGAAATAATCAGCCAAAAGAGGAGCTGCTTCTAAATGATCAAGAGGAATATCAAAGAATCCCTGTATTTGACCGGCATGCAAATCCATTGTCAAGACCCGATCAGCACCTGCCTGTACCAATAAATTTGCTATCAGCTTTGCAGTTATTGGCTCTCTAGGGCGAGTCTTTCTGTCCTGTCGTGCATAACTGTAATATGGTATAACAGCAGTTATTCTTTCAGTAGATGCCCTGTGCAGTGCATCAATCATAACCAGTAATTCCATAATATTTTCATGAACCGGATGACAGGTTGGTTGTATTACAAATACATCACTTCCTCTAACATTCTCATCAATTTGAACATGAAATTCACCATCAGGGAATCTTGATACTTGTGCTTTCCCAAGTTCAATACCTAAATGTGATGCAATTTCTTCTGCCAATAAGGGATTGGCATTCCCAGAAAAAACTTGTAATTCTCTTTGTGAATAAACAATCAAGTTTTTGCCTCCTTGTATATTATAACATAAACTCATTCAGTATTTTTCTTTTTGCTTTTCTTTTCTACCCAACCTGGGATGTTTTTCTGTTTCGCCCTTGCAATTCCCAAACTTCTTTCCGGAACATTAGTAGTAATTGTAGAACCGGCAGCAGTATAAGAATCTTTTTCTATTGTTACAGGTGCAACAAGTGAGTTGTTGCTTCCAATAAATACTCCGTCTTTAATAGTTGTTGGATTTTTATTTTTTCCATCATAATTACAGGTAATAGTACCAGCTCCGATATTCACTTTTTTACCTAATTTTGCATCTCCAATATAGGTTAAATGTCCAACCTTGCTGCCATTATCAATAAATGATTTTTTTACCTCAACATAGTTTCCTATCCTTACCTCATCGCCAATAATAGTGCCGGGTCTGATGTGTGTATAAGGCCCTACATTGGTTCTAATACCAATTTTACTTTTCTCAACAACAGAAGAATAGATGCTTGTTTCCTGACCAATACTGGAATTGACAATATGAGAATATGGGCCAATGTGGCAATTACTACCAATTACAGACCCTTCAGTGATGATTGTAAATGGATAAATAACCGTATCCTGACCAATTTGTACACTTTTTTCTATATAAGTATTATTCTCATCAACAATAGTAACGCCATTTAACATATGCTCGGTTGCATTTCTCTTATATAAAATTCGGGATATACTTGAAAGATCCAATCTGGTATTAACCCCTAATATCTCTTCTTTGTCCTGAACTGTAACTGTAGAAACTGTATTGCCATTTTTTAATAATATTTTAATGACATCGGTTAAATAATATTCTTTTTGACTATTATCATTTTTAACCAGCTTCAACATTGAAAATAATTTCTCAGAATCAAAACAATATATACCTGCATTTACTTCATTTACCTGTTCCTGGTTTGCTGCTAAATCACGTTGTTCAACAATTTTGGTAAATATGCCTTTTGTGTCTCTAATAATTCGTCCATATCCTGCGGGATTGTCTAAAAAAGCAGTTAATACGGTACAATTTGAGTTACATTTTGTATGGGAATCGATTAAGTCTTTAATAGTTGAACTTCTTAATAGTGGAACATCAGTATATAATATCAAAATTGTACCTGAAAAACCTGTCAAACAAGATTCTGCCTGTTGAATAGCATGGGCAGTTCCTAACTGCTCTTCTTGCAGGGCAAATGTGACTGATGGATCAATATTACCAACTTCTTCTTTTATCTTGTCTGCTTTATTACCGATAACCACAATTTTTTTTTCTATCCCCAAAGACTTGAGTAGTTCAAGTGAATAGGAAATCATGGAATTGCCAGCTACTTTGTGTAGAGCTTTGGGAAGGGAAGATTTCATTCGTGTACCCTTGCCAGCTGCCAGTATAATAGATGCAATAGATTTCATAGTATTATCCTATCAAAACATTTTTTGAGAAAATCATAAAAATAGGCTGAGGTAAAAGCTATATTATTTTGGTTTTTCTATAAAAATAAAAAGAAATAAATCCAATTTAATGAGACAATGGCTGGGGTGGGAGGATTCGAACCTCCGAATGAGGGATCCAAATTCCCTTGCCTTGCCGCTTGGCCACACCCCATCTACATATCGGAAACATTTAAATATTTATTCTCAATATTAAATCATTAGAGTCAGGAGAAAACTTTAATATTTTTAAAATAAATTAATAATTCTCCTGACTCTTCATCTTTAACAACTAATTATTATATTATAGACAAACAAATTCAAATTTCAAGTAATAAAGTATTTTTTATTCTTTTTCTTCTATATCATCCAAGTCAACAGAAATATCTTCGGCATCTTCCTGTGTATCCTGAGAAGAACTACTGCTTGCAGGTTGGTCTTCCCCTTCTGTCGCCTGAAATTCTTTTAACACTGCATTTTGAATCATCTCTCTAATTTCAGTGTTAATAGGATGGGCTATGTCTTTATGATTTCCATTAGGAAGCAGTTTGCTTGGCATTGCTACGAACATACCCTTTCTTCCGTCAATTATTCTTAAATCATGAACAACAAATGAATCGTCAAAAGTGATAGACACATAAGCCCTCAATTTTCCGTCAGTCTGAATTCTTCTTATTCTTACATCTGTAACTTGCACTTACTTACACCGCCTTTTTGTTTTTTTACTTTTAGTTTAGCTATTTTCTAGCAAATAAATTTCCGATAATACTCAAAACACTTTTACCTGACCTTTTAAAATATTTTTCTC
Organism: Atribacterota bacterium; assembly: GCA_028703475.1. Classification (NCBI taxonomy): domain Bacteria; kingdom Pseudomonadati; phylum Atribacterota; species Atribacterota bacterium. Next base: position 12,816 of record JAQVMU010000008.1, read on the forward strand.
TTTTCTCCCTTCGAAAAACCACCTTCCAGTATTACATGCTTTTTTGTACCTCCTATTATATCCCAAATTAGTATTGAAAAAAATAAACACAGCAAAAAGTTACCTGCTGTGCTGAGGAGTACCTATATAGTTCAATTTATAATTGTCTTTGTCTTTGAGCATATAATGTAATCTGTGCCTTCATAAAGCTATTTATTATTTTGTATATTATTTTATAAGGTTTGTCAAATTTTATCATGCAAATTAGCAGTTTGTCAAAAAAAAATAAAACAGTATTAAGTATGTATTCATATAGTATAGAATAAAATGCAATAATAACTTCAAATAATAAGAGAATTAATATTATACATATACCCTATACTATATATTTATATATTACATTTGGTCAGTGAAACCAATGAATTATTTTAAGATTTATATTCGCAAAATCTTTATTTCATACTACATACCTGGTACTATTTCATTATTTTTTTTATTGCTGAAGTTAAACAGGCAAATTTTTGTAAATTAAAAGTTTCACCTCGCTCATTTTTTTCTATTTTTAATTCCTGTAAAGATTTCTCTAACTGATTCTTGTCAATTTTATCTCCAAAGTATAAGTTTAAAGCATTAGTAAGTTTTTTCCTTCTGTGTTGAAACACTGCATGTAATAAATCAAAAAAAAGACTCTCATCTTCTACATATACTGCTGGTTTATCAAAAAAATTAATTCTAATAATCATAGAATTCACTTCCGGTTGGGGATAAAAAACATCAGGCTTTACCAGATGAACTTTTTCTATGCTGGCATAATACTGGGAAATAATAGAAAGCAATCCGTAATTTTTATTACCAGGTTTTGCCATCATGCGTTCAGCAACTTCTTTTTGTACCATTACAACAGCCATTTTTAAAAGATAATGCATTTCCATTATTTTTTTTAATAAAGGAAGGGAGATTGCATAAGGTAAATTTCCGGTTATTTTATTTAATAGAAATCCTTCTGATTTTTTTTCTTTCAGAAAACCTGCTAAATCAAAATCTAATATATCCTCATAAAAGATTGTAACTTTCTCATTATCTTCTGGAAACAGATGATTTAAGATTGGTTTGAGTCTAAGATCCTTCTCGATGGAAAAAACATTTTTAGCTGAAGACATTAATTCCTTTGTCAGTATGCCCATACCGGTACCAATTTCAAAAATTATATCATTATCCTTTAAAGATAGTGCTTTAACAATTATTTTGGTTATATTGCTGTCTATCAGAAAATTTTGCCCTAACTTTTTCTTAGGGTAAAACTGGTATTCTGACATGAGTGAGGCTAATCTTTTTGGACTGTCGGGAAACTGATAAATGGGATTCATATAATTTACCTGCAACAGCAATGGAGCCGGTGATCTGAGTTGAACAGACAACCTACGGATTACGATTCCGTTGCTCTGCCAATTGAGCTACACCGGCACCTTTTTAAATAATGGTAGGCGGAACAGGACTTGAACCTGTGACCCCCTACATGTGAAGCAGGTGCTCTGCCAACTGAGCTATCCGCCCATTACCAAATAAAAAAAAGGTGCCTCCAAGGGGATTTGAACCCCTGTCGCCGCCGTGAAAGGGCGGTGTCCTGAACCCCTAGACGATGGAGGCATAATACCTGGTAGGCCGTGCAGGCCTCGAACCTGCGACCCTCTGATTAAGAGTCAGATGCTCTGCCAACTGAGCTAACGGCCCGCAACAATGGCATATTTTATTATTCTTTTTCAATTGCCTTACAATGTTACTATATTTTGACTAATGTGTCAATAAAAATGAATACAGGAAATTTCAACTTTTTTTATTTTTATTTAAATAATCAATGGAAAAAGTCAGCAGATTTGGAGTAATCAAAGTCGTAACCATAATCATGGCAATCACTGTTGAAGCAATATCAGGAGTGATAACATTATACTTCAACCCGATATTCGCCAAAACTAATGCTACTTCTGCCCTGGGAACTGTTGCAATTCCTACAGCCAGAGACTCCTGAAAATTAAAACCACAAATTAATGCCCCTGCACCACAACCAATTATCTTGCCAAAAATTGCCACAATTATAAATAACAGGGCAAAAAAGCCCATTGTGAAAAAGGTATTTAAGTTAAACTGCATGCCCATGGTAACAAAAAATATGGGAATAAAAAAAGAATGTCCTATTAGTGAAACACTTTCAAAAGCCTCTTTTGATAGCCTGGTTTGTCCCAAAACCAACCCGGCCATAAATGTACCGGTAATCAGGGA
>JAQVMU010000008.1:15171-30003 GCA_028703475.1 Atribacterota bacterium
CGTTCAAATCAACGAAATTATTAAAGACAATAGAAAAAAATAAAATTTATTAATCATTTATTCTATTCTAAATAGAATATAACATTAATTCAAATACTAACAATACAGAGACAGACACAAGGTCTGCCTCTGTATTTGGTGGTTATACTATATTTTTATTTTTAATAAATAATTTAAATCCAAATTTTTATATATAATTTTTTTATAAAAACAATCGATCTTGTTTCTTTAATTTTACTTTAAATAATTAAGTTTAAACGGTATACGGAATACGGTATACTTTGTACTGTTTTTATTATTCCATTTCTTCATTTGTTCTTGCCAAATTTTCAAAACGTGTATATGCATCCAGAAAAGCTAATTCAAGAGTTCCGGTAGGACCATTTCTCTGCTTGCTGATAATGACTTCTGCTATACCCTTTTTATTACTTTTGGGTTTATAGTATTCTTCACGGTATAGAAAAGCTACTACATCAGCGTCCTGTTCAATTGCCCCGCTTTCTCTTAAATCTGATAAACGGGGTCTTTGAACCGAACGTTGCTCTACCGCCCTGGATAGCTGAGAAACAGCAATAACCGGTACGTTTAATTCTCGTGCCAGTCCTTTGAGAGAACGGGATATTTGGGAAATTTCCTGCTGGCGATTTTCAATCCTTAATCCTGTTTGAATCAACTGCAAATAATCAATCAGTACAAGTCCTAAATCATGCCTGGCTTTCAATCTTCTGGATTTTGCTTTAATCTCCAGAGGAGATATACCAGCTGTATCATCAATAAAAATTGGGGCTGCTGACAATTTGCCGGCAGCCATGGACAATTTTGGCCAGTCTTCTTCAGGCATTCTTCCCCGACGCAAGGCGTGAGTATCAATCCTGGCCTCAGAACACAACATTCTTTGCACAATTTGAGCTTTAGACATCTCTAAACTAAATATTGCTACCGGAATCTTGTGCTGCATAGCTGCATTCTGGGCAATATTAAGACAAAAGGCGGTTTTGCCCATAGAAGGGCGTCCGGCGATTATAACTAATTCTGATGGTTGAAATCCTGTTGTTATCTCATCAAGCTCTATAAATCCAGTAGGCACACCAGTAATAAAATTATCCCGATGGTATAAATCTTCTATCTTTTCAAAACTCTCAGTTAGTAAATCTTTAATAGGGCTAAAGGAGTGCTCAATTTTTTGTTGTGATACCTCGAAAATAAGGTTTTCTGCTTTATCAAGTAAAACCCGGGCATCGTCCTGTTCTTCATATCCCATTGTAACTATTTGCGTTGCGTGATTAATCAGCTTTCTTAAAATAGCTTTTTGTTCTACAATTTTCGCATAATATACTACATTCGCAGCAGTAGGAACGCTACTCATTAAAGTTGTTAAGTATGATGCTCCACCCACCTCTTCTAATTGTTTCCTTCTATTTAACTCTTCAGTTAGGGTAACTAAATCGACAGCCTGGTTTTTCTCAAATAAATCCAGGGCACACTGATATATAGTTTGATGTGCATTTCTGTAAAAATCATCTGGTTGTAAAATTTCAATACAGTTTAATATAGAATCTTTATCTAAAATAATTGAACCCAGGGTAGCTTGTTCTGCACTAATATTCTGAGGTGTATTTCGCGTCAATTCCATTTCTTATTCTCCTAAATCCCATTCAGTTCATTATTTGAATTAAAAATTAATATACCTTTTATTCTTCTTTTTCTTTTTCCTTACTTGGAACATCTTGGTTTTTCTCTTCAATTGCCTTATTCTCTTTTTCTGCTTCCTCTTCAGCTGCTACCTGTACTTTTAAATTAGCATCAACTTCCTGGTGGAGATGAATAGTTACCTGGTAATTGCCAATCTTCTTAAGAGGGTCACTATGTTCAATTTTTTTGCGGTCTATTTCAATCTGGTGATTTTCTGCCAGTGATGCTGCTATATCTTTATTTGTGACAGAACCAAATAGTTTTCCATCTTTGCCTGCTTTCACCTGGAAAGTGAGATTTATTTTATTTATTTTTTCTGCTAACTCTTTTGCGTTTACAATCTCTCTATTTCTTTTTTCGTATTCTTTTTGCTTAAGGTGCTCAATTGATTTGAGGTTACCATCATTATATTCCATGGCCAAACCTCTGGCAAAAAGGTAATTTCTTGCATAACCTCGACTGACATCAACTACATCCCCTACATATCCAATATTATCAATATTTTCTTTTAGTATAACCTTCATGGTTTTTACCTCCGTTTATATTATCAGTAGTACAAAACCACTGAAACTATTTTCTTTGTTCGTAATTACAACATATCCTTATAATTCTACATAAATAAAAATGTATTTTCCAAAAAATTACTGACCTTTTTAAGCTAACCAGTGTATATAATTACCACTATTCATTTTGCTCCTTAGGAAAAAGCAGTTTCCGGAAATCAACCCAGACATCAAGTATCCCAGCCCAGGTAACTATTAAAGAAAAGAGTGGTTGAATAAATATGACTATATATATCATCCAGCAAAAAAAAGGCTTTACTCTATAGTGTCTTAACACATATGACACAACAGAAAGACCTGTAATCAAGAATATGACTGAGAATAATATTTGAATATTTACTCCTATTCTTTCCAGTACCAACAGATTATACTGTGTGTTTAATAACAGAATAACCAGCCCGAATAAATAGCTCCAAAAAAAGGATTTGCTCGCCTGCCATTTATGAAATGGCTCAATTGGTTCCAGCGGATAACCAAGCCTTTTTAATATTATTCCAGCGACCCAATAATTAATAATTGTATCAAAAACAGATGCAATAACAAGCATTGCCGGAAAAGCTATCCTGACTAATTCCAGAGACTGTAAAAGTGAATCTTTTACAGTCTCTATCTGTTCAGGATTCAATCCAATATTCTGGTAAAAAGATAAACTCTGATTGATACTTCTATCTATTTGATCCACACTTAATAATAATGGATTAACATCCATAAGCCATAGGCCAATTAACATCAAAAATATTTTTGATATAAATGAAGTCATACTGCCGATAAGTAATATTTCCAATAAACTCAGCTTTTTTTTAATCGCTATACCTAAAGCTATTCCCAATGATCCAAAGCCTAATATGCCAATCAGTCCCTGGAAAGGTCCGGCTAATAAAGTTACCAGAAAAAATGCAATTAACAGGGAAAGCATTGCTATTTTTATATTATGCCTTAAACATAATACAATAATCGGCAAAGGACATAAAAAACTAATTAAGGTACCAAATAACGGAATATATAAACTTGCTAAAAATAATATAGCTGTAATCGCTGAAAGAAATGCACCTTCAACAATTGATTTGGTCGGAATGCGATCTTTCAATGATTAAACCCCTTTTGATTCGCCAGTTTTTTGTTTTATTTTTATGGCCACATATACACTTTTACCATGTTTGTTTTCTGCAATTCGATCACTTATAATTGTACTCAAATACTATTTGTTAAATATACTTACCTGTCAACATAAGGTAATAAGGCAACTTCTCTGGCTCGTTTTATGGCAATAGCTAAAGATCTCTGATGTTTTGCACAGTTTCCTGTTACTCTACGTGGCAATATTTTTCCCTGATCACTTATGAAACGATTTAGTAAGTCTGTATTCTTATAATCAGCTACTTTTTTCTCAGCACAAAAGTAGCATACTTTTCTTTTTCTACGAAATCCTCTATATGATTCTCTTCTGACCATTCATCCTTTCCTTCCTGATAATAAAAAATCAAATAATTTTTCTTTAAATTTATTCTTTAAGATCTTTTTGTTCTTTTTTGGGAAGCACTTTTTCCTGGCCAAGAACAATTAAATATCTGATTATTTTTTCTTCGAACTTTATACTTCTTTCGAGGACAGCAATGTTCTCAGGATCCAACTCAAAATCAATGATAACATAAATAGCTTCATGAAATTTTTTAATTTCGTAAGCTAATGTTTTTTTACCCCATTGATCTACTTTGATGATTTTTCCCTGGTTTGTTGTGATTGTCTGCTGGATTTTTTCTAATAATGCAGATGTTTCTTCTTCTTGAAGATTTGGATTCAATAATAGCATCAGTTCATAATTACGCATTTACTCACCTCCTTTTGGTCAAACTGGCCCCTGCTTAAAAACAGGAGCAAGGAAAAATGCCTTTCTATTATAGCACTGTGTTTTTTATATATCAAGATAAACATTTAAAATCTAAATAGAATTTAAATAAATTATTATTTATGGTTATTAATCTCTTTTTATTATTTGCTTTATTCTCTTTTCGATCTTTGCTCGAGGCACTAATACCTTGCGTCCACAGCAAAGACATTTTATCCCAATATCAATACCTGTTCTGGTTATTTCCCAATGATAACCTCCACAAGGATGCTTTTTTTTTAATTTAACAATATCACCAATTCTTAAATCAAGAGGCATTTGTAACTCCTGCTACTTCTATACTTCTAATAATTTTATCACATCATCATTGTCAATTTTTATTTCATTAGGATAAAAAATAACTAAATTTATTTTGTTTTTTAAAAATAATTTTTGGGATAATGACCTTATATTTTCTGGTGTAACTTTTTCAATTTTATCAATCAATTCTTTATACTGGTATTCTTTGTTATATAGCATCAGAAAACTACCCAAACGAAAAGCACGATTAAGCGTATTTTCCAAACCTAATAATATACTCCCCTTATACATTTCCTTTGCCTTTTGAAGTTCTCTGACATCAATTTTTTTATCCTTTAATTTTTTCAACTCTGTTAATACCTTTTCTATACTACGGCTCATTTTTCCAGGATCTACTCCTGCATAGATATTGAATGAACCTGTTATATCAAAAAATTGGGTATAAGAATGAATATCATATGCCAATGCCTCTTTTACTCTGATTTCCTGGAAAAGTCGAGAACTGAGACCTGCACCTAAAAGAATGTTTAGTAAATCCATAGTTACTTTTTCCGGGTGAAATCTTGATATTCCTTCAAAACCAAAGCATAAATGAGTTTGATTCACTTTTTTTGGCTCTGTTATTAACTCAGGAAATCCCTGCTCTTTTAATTGTATCTTGGGGGCTTTTTTATTAAATATTTTTTTTGAATTAAAAGGATGTTTTTTAACAACTTCCCAAATTGCTTCTGGAGCAATATTACCCGCCACACTGATTACAATATTTTTGGGATTATACATTTTATCATAATAGTTTAATATTCTTGTTCTATCCATATTCCTGACAGTTTCTTTTTCCCCCAATACATTCTGAGCAAGCACAGTACCATTCCATAATAATTGGTTTATTAATACACTTATCCAGTCTTCCGGGATATCCTGATATTTATTTATCTCTTCAATAATGACAGATTTCTCATGTATAATATCTTCTTCCTTAAAAAGAGAGTAATTTATGATATCCGACATCACTTCAAATGCATTTTCGAAATTTTTATACAATACTTTACTATATAAAAAAGTACACTCTTCTGAAGTAGATGCATTAATTTCCCCACCCAATTGTTCTATACATTGGGATATCTCCAGGGTATCTTTCCTTTTTTGTGTACCCTTGAAAAGCATATGCTCAATAAAATGGGATATGCCTTGCTGTTTTTTGCTTTCATATATTGATCCTGCTTTTATCCCAATAACTGTTGAAACTGAACGCATATGTGGCATTAAGCAAGCGATAATATTTAATCCGCTATCCAGTTTTATTAATTCTGGTTTATTCATATTTTTAACAAAATTCTCCTAAAGTATTATTAAAGTTATTGTATAACAAAAATTTCTTCCAATTTATTAAAATCAACTTCAGGCTTTACCAGTATTCTTTGAAAAAGGTCATGCTTTTCTTTTTTTATTGCCACAACCTGACCAATTCTGATACCTTTTGGAATTGAACTGCCCATTCCTGAAGTAATAACAATATCATTGATTTGAATGTCTGCATCATGAGCAATATAATCAAAAAAACAATAGACACCATCGGTTCCGCCTTTTATTACACCAATTTCCCGGGAACGTTGGACCATAGCTCCAACAGAACAACCTTGATCTAATAACAAGAGTACCTGTGAATTTTTTTGCTCCGATTGGATAATTTTCCCCACAAGTCCATTATAATTAGCAACACCCATATCAACCTCTACACCATGCATGACACCCCGATCAATAATAACACTATGGAACCAGTTATCTGGTTCCCTGCCAACCACCTGGGCTCCAATCATCTCATATGAATAATAATCGTTAAGTTCCATCATATTTATTAAACGATCATAAGCTGCTACTTTCTCTTTATTTATATCATTCTCCCGGGAAATAACCTGTATTTCTGTCCATAGTCGCTCATTCTCCTGACGAACATTTTCAATTTCAGTAAAAATATGGAAATAGTTTGTAATATTATTAACTGTATTATATATCACTCGATTAACAGGCTTATAAATTATCATTCCAGTATCTTCAATCAATCCAAAAAATCCTTTATCATGATAATCTACAGTTATAATTATGGCTGACAGGAGAAACAAAGTAAAAAATATAACAAAAGCCCGTCGCTCTTTAGAAAACCTATACAATTCTTCCACTCCGTTTATAGATTATATTATCCTCTGGTTTAATAATAATGATTATTTACCCCTGAATGTTTTAAATAAAACATGTTGATATCTGTCAAAATTTTCTAATGCCTGTCCCGTACCTTTTACTACACAATACAGGGGTTCTTTTGATATAAAAACCGGGATTTCTATCTGTTCCTGTAATACCTCATCCAGCCCGGCTAATAATGCCCCACCTCCGGTCATAATCAAGCCTTTGTTTATTATATCTGAAACTAGCTCTGGTGGAGTTTTTTCTAAGGCTAATTTAACAGTATTAGAGATTATCCTTACTGAATCATCGAGAGCTTCTTTCAACTCACTTTTTGCCAGGTTAATTCTTATTGGCAATCCACTGAGGCGATCTCTACCTTTTACTTCATAATAATCATTATCCTGATTATTTTTTTTATTGGAAAGTCCTATTTTTAATGATTCTGCTGTCAAATCACCTATAAATAAACCGTGTTTGTCTTTAATATATTTACTAATCTGTTGATTGAGATGATCACCTGCTATTTTAGATATCTCATTAACCACAATCCCTCCTAACGAGATAACTGCAACTTCAGTTGTTCCTCCTCCTATATCCATCACCAAATTCCCCATAGGTTCAAATATGGGTAATCCTGCTCCTATAGCTGCTGCGATTGGCTCTTCGATTAAAAATACCCTGTGGGAACCACACTCATAAGCCACCTCAGAAACTGCTCTTTTCTCTACTTCGGTAACACCTGAAGGCACACATATAGTTATAGATGGTTTAATAAACTGATTATGCTTAAATATTTTTTTTATAAAATACCGCAACATTTCTGCTGTTGCCTCAAAATTTGCAATTACCCCATATTGTAGTGGCCGAACTGTATAAACACCTTGAGGTGTCCTGCCAATCATCATTTTTGCTTCTACGCCAACTTTTAGAACATTATTATTCTTTTTATCATACGCTATTACAGATGGCTCTTCTAATATTATGCCCTTCCCTTTAACATAAACCAGTGTTGTGGCAGTACCCAAATCAATCCCAATATTACGAGAAAAGGAGGAAAAAAGAGAGAAGTTAAACATCTATAGAGCTCCTTTGTTATTAAAAATCATAAAAATAATAAAACTAAGCTGCAGCCAATATTATTTTATGTTATTATAAAAAAAACAAATTTCTTATTAAGGTCTCCAGTAATTATATAATAGAACTTTGTTTTTTAGCAATCACCCGGTGGTTTTTTATTTTTATAAACAAAATTAGTCTTTAATTTTATTTTCAGTAAAAAATTATTGTTTAAATATCATTGTATCAAAATTATGCTATAGAATAAAAAGTTTTTACCCGTAACTTTATATTTCTTTCTAAAAGGGGAGTATTAATGAACCAATTAGTTTTAACTATTCTCATAATTACTCTTGTATATTTCTTTATTTTTACCAATCGTCGTCTTCGTACTACTGCTTCTTTCCTGGGAGCAATAATTATTGTATTTATAGGTATTATCTCTTTTGACACAGCAGTTAGTTATATAGATTTTACAAAATTGGGAATTATTATTGGGGTGATGATTCTTACGATAATTGCAAAAGACAGTGGAATATTTCAATATCTGGCCATTAGAATGATGCGTTACAGTAATGGAAAAGCCTGGACATTATTTGTGCTTTTATCAATCCTAACTGGTCTTTTGTCATCAATTTTTGATGAAATCACTACACTTCTTTTTATGACAAATATTACATTAGCTATTACTTCAATTTTAGAAATATCATCCGTGCCATTTTTAATTGCTCAAATAATCTTTGCTAATATTGGTGGAATGGCTACTTACCTGGGTACTCCAACCAATATAATGATTGGCTCTTCGGCTAATTTTTGTTTTTTTGATTTTATATATCATATTGCACCAATAGCCATTATATTGACTATAGTCAATATTTATTATTTTAAGATAGTATTTGGAAAAGAAATGAGCAATAATAAAATTCCCGATGAAATTATTAATAATTTTGATAAGATTAATGAAAAGGAATGTATTGTAAATCCTCCGTTATTCAGAAAAACTCTTATTGTTACAACAGCTGGTATAGTTTTTGCGCTTTTTTCCCATATTCTCCAGATAGATTTAGTGGTAATCATACTACTTGCCGGGTTTACTTTGTTATTTATAACTCCCGATAAGAGTATTCATTCTATCTATGCTCAAATTGATTGGGCTATTATATTCTTCATTATTGGGCTCAATGTACTTGCAGGAACACTGGAAGAGCATGGCATTATAAATATATTATCCCGAACATTATTAAGTATAACCGAGGGTAACACACTTTCGATAAATTTCTTATTTTTAGCTTTTAATACCTTCTTTTCGTCATTCCTGGATAATATTCCTATAATTAATCTGGCAATTCCTATTGCAAAACACATTATTAAAGAAATTCCTGTAATAACACCTGTTATCTGGATAACTATGATTATAGCAGCTAATATTGGTGCAAATGGTACACTTATTGGAACAGCTTCCAACTTAATCGTTGCAGAAATTGCTGAAAAAAATAACCAGAGAATTAACTTCTGGTATTTTTTCAGGGTTGGTTTTCCTCTGGTAATAATTCATTTTATAATTTCATTTAGTTATATTTATCTGCGTTATTTAACATAAGGTTAACTGCACATCTGATATAAATTGGCAAACATAAAATTAATAATATCTTATTACTTCAAATCTTTGAATTTGATATTTTTCATCTGGAGATATACCGGCCTTTTGTCTGGCAATATCAATCTGGTATTCAACCGTATCTACACCATCTAAATCAGGCAATAAAAGGCCTTTTCTGTAACCAGTGCTGACAATAACACCATATTTTTTTGGATTAAGCTGCGAAATATCATCTACTTCTTCCGGTGGGGTTAAAATATCTACGGAAATGTCTAAAAAATCAACTTCTTCCAGCTTTAACGGAGAGAATCTGGGGTCATGTACGGCCGCGCTAATAGCATTCTCAATAATTTCCAGAGCAATATTATTTCTGGTAGCTAAAAAAGTCCCAATACATCCTCTCAATTTACCATCCTTTTTTAAAGAAACAAATGTACCTGCTTTCTTTTCTGTAAATTCTTTGGGTAATCCTTCAGTCTGATTTATGGTTTTCCCTGTTTCCAAATAATGTAAAATACTTTTTCTGGCTAACTGGACAGGTATACTTTCTTGTTTTTTTTTCATCATACTGGAATGCTCCTTTATTATAAATTTGCACAATTTTTTATTTTGCTCAAATATATTAAAGAAATCTCTTTTTTTCAATTAGCATATTCTAGGCAGCTGTTCTCCACTTAACATCCCGATTAGTCTTTTGCCTCCTATATCTGTTTTAAGATAAACCGGGTTTTTACCTTTGGAAATCACTTTTCCGATAATCCTGGATTGTTCCCCATATTTTAATCTTTTCATCTTCCTAAGCACTTTTTCAGCATATTGAGGAGAAACAAAAACAATCAGTTTTCCCTCGTTTGCTAAATAAAGGGGATCAAAGCCTAATATTTCACAGGTATCTCTTACATTCTCATCAATAGGAATCGATTCTTCCTCAATTTCTATTTCTACATTAGATGATTGGGCAATTTCATTTAAAGTTGTCGCTAGTCCTCCTCTTGTTGGGTCTCTTAAAACATGTATTTCCCGGGTAGTATCCAGTATTTGACTAACCATTTCAGACAAAGGAGCTGTATCGCTGAAAATAGTTTTCTCTAACTGCAAGCTTTCCCGTGCAGCCAAAATGCTAATACCATGGTTTCCAATAGGTCCATTGATTATAATTACATCACCAGGCTGAGCCTGTCTAGCATTAATAAAAATATCATCTCTGATAAACCCAATACCGGTGGTGTTGATATACATACCATCAGCCTCACCATGTCCCACAACTTTTGTATCACCTGTTACTATCTGAACTTTTGATTGTTTTGCCGACTCTGCCATACTTGATGCAATTTTGTCTAAAATATCTATTGAAACTCCTTCTTCAATTATAAATGATGCGCTCAGATATTCTGGTTTGGCTCCACACATGGCCAGATCATTTACAGTTCCGTGGATTGCCAGATTGCCAATATTCCCTCCAGGGAAAAAAAGTGGAGTCACTGTGTAAGAGTCAGTGGAAAAAGCAATCCTTTTATTCGATGAAGGTAAAATAGCACCATCGTGTAGTACGTTTAGTATCTCGTTATCAAAGTGTTTAAGAAAAACTTCACTGATTAAATTATTGGATAATTTTCCACCACTACCGTGATCAAGAGTTATTATTTTGTCGTTCATTGTTTTCCTCTCTCTATGAATAAAAAGTATACCGTATATCGTATAACGTATACCGTCTGTAAGTATAATAGCAGGTCAATATAAAAATCAAAAAATCTATACTTTTTAATTTGCCATCTAAAACTGGATAAGCTGTTTTGAAATTCTTAATGTATTAACTTGCTAGCAATATATCCATAGTATACTGTTAGATTTACTATTTAAAGTTTTACTTTGATTATAATAAAAAATGTTTTTCAAAAAATTTAAATTTACTTATAAAAACTATATGCCCTAAAACATTTCTATATTATTTTACGTAATACGGTATACGTTATACGTTATACTGAATTATATTTATAATACGCTGCACAACTGCCTTCACTGGAAACCATACATGCCCCTATAGGGTTTTCAGGTGTACAAATTTTTCTAAATAACGGACATTGTAGTGGTGTAATAATACCCCTTAGCACTTCTCCGCATCGACAATCAGGGTGTTCCCGGGATTTTTCAATTTTTACCTTCAAGTTACGAGCATTCATTGATGCATATTTTTCTTTTAAGTCAAGGCCGCTTTTCTTTACATTTCCTATTCCGCGCCAGGTACTATCTACCTCATTAAACACTTCTGCCATCTTCCTTAAAGCTACGGGATTACCCTCTTTTTTTACTACTCTCTGGTATTTATTCTCTACAAAGGATTTTTTATTTATATTCTGTTGGATAATATGATAAATCCCAATAAGTATATCACCAGGTTCAAAACCGGCAATCACACAAGGAATATGGTAATTATCCGGTATAAATTCATAGGGTTTTGTGCCGATAATTGCGCTTACATGACCGGGGCATAAAAAACCATCAATTACTGCATCCTTTTTTTGCAAAAGTGTCTGCATAATAGGGGGCATAATTTTTGCCAGGCTAAATAAATAAAAATTATCAATCTGCCTTTCCGCTACTTCCAGTATAACACTTGCCAATAACGGAGTTGTTGTCTCAAAACCGATTCCAATTAAAATAACCTTTTTTTCCGGATATTTTCTGGCAATCTCTATAACTTGAAAAGGAGAATAAATAATCAGAATATCGGCACCATTGGCTTTTTCCTTCTTTAAGCTGGAAGAAGTCCCCGGAACATTAACCATATCACCAAAGGTAACAATTATTGTGTCTTTCTCTCTTGCCAGGGCAATAATATGGTCTATGGCAGCAATTGGGGTAACACAAACCGGACAACCTGGACCGGATATTAAATTTATATTTTCAGGTAATAATTCTTTTAACCCGGAACGAAAGATGGAAACTGTATGTGTCCCGCAAACTTCCATTATATTTACTTTTTCTTTAGTTAATTCTGTAATCCTTTTGATAATAGATTGGCATAAATCTTTATTCCGATATTCGTCCCGATATTTCAATATTGCACTTCCTCCCATGCACGACTTACTTCATCAGCTTCCTTCTGATTGATTTTAGTTATGGCATAACCTGCATGGATAAGCAGGTAATCTCCTTCTTCAATTTCTGGTAATAGATCAGTCCTGATAATTTTTTTTATATTACCCACAAGCACCTCTACCTGTTTTGAATCTATTATTCTTACAGCCTTTCCTGGAACAGCTAAGCACATTTTTATTACCTCTTGTTTTTATAATATTTACTAATCAAGACTATCATTATATCTACTACTTTGTAAAATCTTCTTTCATGCCAGCAATCATCGCCTGTCCTAAAGAAATACAGGCATCATTTGGGGGCATTATTTTGTGTATAGAAACTTTAAACATATTTTCTTTCAGTTTTCTTATTGTTTGTTCTAATAAAAAACTATTCTGAAAAACACCACCTGATAATACAACCTGATTAATATTTTTCAGGTCTCTAATTTTAGCACACATTAAAACTATGAAATCAGCTACCGTGTTATGAAATTTGCTTGCAATTTTATTTCTATTTTCATCTATTTTTAAGTCATAGATAATCTCTTTAAACATGTCATCTACATCTATTATCCACTTACCTGATTTTCCCTTAATCCGGAAGGAGTAACTCTCTTTATATTCTGGCCGACAGATTGACTCGAGTTGTATTGCAGCCTGTCCTTCAAAACTCACTTCGCTTTTTAATCCAATCAGGGCTGAAACAGCATCAAACAATCTTCCACAACTGGAAGTGAGTGGGGAATTTATTTTTTTATTTATCATCTGCTCTAATAAAGTAATTTCCCTGGACTCTCTTTTTTGTAAAAAAGAGAGTCCGTAATCTGCAATTCTATTTTTAAAGATTGAATAAAGGTAGCTATAAGCCATTCTCCATGGTTGATGTATTACCTGCTCTCCTCCCGGCATTGATTGATACTTTAAATGACCAACTCTTTTATAATTCTGGAAATCTGCAACCATGAATTCTCCTCCCCATATATTCCCGTCATCTCCTAATCCCGTACCATCAAAAGCAACTCCAATAACTTCATCTGTTAAATTATTTTCCGCCATACAACTGGCAATATGAGCATAATGATGTTGTATTTTATGTAAAGGCAAGCACTTTCTTCTTGACAGGTTTTCTGCAAAAGCAGTGGATAGATAATCCGGATGTAAATCACAGGCAATCACTTTGGGGTCAAATCTGAATACATGGATAAAGCGTTCAATGGCTTCCTGATAAGCTTCAAAGCTTTCCTGGTTTTTTAAATCTCCCAGATGCTGGGTAGGAAATGCATAATGGTTACGTGTAAAACATACCGTATTTTTTTCCTCAGGACCTACTGCAAGTACCTGGCAAACCTCTTTTTTTAAAATAACCGGAAAAGGTGCATATCCCCTGGATCTTCTAATCATAATTGGATTAGACACGGAATCCTTTATTACCGAGTCATCACATCGATTATAAATGGGGCGATTATGCATTAGAATAAAATCAACTTTATCAGCCAATTTCTGCAAGGCATCTTCATTTTTGATAATAATAGGCTCATCACTAAAATTAGCACTGGTCATTACTAAAACCAGTTCACTGCCCTTTAGCAATAAAACATGTAGGGGTGTATAAGGAAGCATCACTCCAAGGTAGGCATTATCTGCTGCAATGTCCTCAGATAAATTAAATATACCTCTTTTTTTTAATAAAAGAATAGGCTTCTCTTTGCTTCTTAAAAGCTGTTCTGCCCTTTCAGTAAGATAGCAGATATTTTTTATTGTGTCGATATTTACTGCCATTACAGCAAATGGTTTTTTGTCTCTCTTTTTTATCTCCCTTAATCTTGAGACAGCTGAATAATTCGAAGCATCACAGGTAAGATGGAATCCTCCCAGTCCTTTTATGGCACCTACCTGTCCTTTCATTAGCATTTTCTGCGCTTCTTTTATTGGTTCTGCTACTCTTACCTTTTTCCCCGATAGATAGAGAGATACCTGTGGACCGCATGTGAAACATGCATTTGGTTGAGCATGATAACGGCGATTGTCTATATTATTGTATTCTGATTGACAATCACTACACATGGAAAAACTTTTCATTGTGGTTTTTTCCCTGTCATATGGTAATTCATTGATTATAGTAAAACGAGGCCCGCAATTAGTACAATTAATAAAGGGATAATTATACCTGCGATCTGACGGGTTAATTAATTCATTGTAACAATCTTCACAGATAGAAATGTCAGGTGGAATAAGGGCCATTGGATTAAGATGATTTGATTTACTTTTTTTAATTTTAAAATCTGTATATCCTATCAGAGACAAATCGTCAGTTATTATTTTCTCAATAATGGCTAATGGAGGAATATCATTTTTTATATTTTTTAAAAAAATGCAAATGGCATCCTGCTCTCCCTCAACTTCCATTTCAACTCCTTGTTCGGTGTTGCAAATCCAGCCTTTTAATTTATAATGTTTTACTTTTTTATGAATATAGGGGCGAAACCCAACTCCCTGGACAATGCCATGTAT